>CAYOPA010000142.1:0-11292 GCA_964405625.1 uncultured Bryobacterales bacterium | reverse complement strand
GCAGGGCTCGCAGCGTTTCGATCGAGCGGTCGGAGATCTCGGCGTTATTGAGGTTGAGATAGCGCAACGCGGTGAGGCTCTTGAGCTCGGCGAGCCCTTCATCGGTCACTTCGGCGTAGTCCAGGTTTAAGTTATCCAGCGCGGTCAGACGGGCCAAGTGGATCATGCCTTCGTCGCTGATGCGGGTGCGCGCCAGCTCCAGCTCCCGCAGGGTGCGGGCAAGCGGGCACAGGTAAGCCAAGCCGGCGTCGGTGAAACGGCAGTACGACAGCCCCAGCTTTTCGAGCTCGGGAAGCTTGCCGACGCCCTTGAGCGCTGCGTCGCCAATGTCGGTTCCGGTCAAATCCAGCTCTCGCAGTCCCGTCAGCGCTGCGAAAGCCTCGCCGGCGGCGTCGGTCACATCCGTGTGCGCCAGCGTCAGGCTGCGCAGAGCCGAAAATCGCGCCAGGGTCTCGACGGCTGGGTCCCGCAGCGGGGCGCCGCTGAGGTCCAAGCGCTCCAGCGCTTGCAGCCCGGCCAAGGCTTCGAGGCCTTCTCCCTCGATCAGGGTGTGGCGCAGCGACAGGGCGCGCAACCCGCTCAGGCTTGCCAGGGGCGTCAGGCCGGCGTCGCTGAGCAAGAGCGAATCCAGCGTCAGCTCGTGCAGAGTCTCCAGCCCGGCCAATAGCGGCAGCCCCGTTTCGCCGACCTCCGTGGCGCTCAGGTCCAGGCGCCGCAACGAGCGGCGGGCGGCGAGCGCGGGCAGATGCTCGTCGGCCGTTCCGGTGGCAGCCAGCGAAACGCCGATCAACCGACCGCCTTCCAGCTCGGCTTCGCCGCCGGCCGTCCTCACCCAGGCGGCGACCTCGGCGTCGCCGGCTTCCGGGGCGATCACCGGCGGGCGGGTCAGCGAAGGCGCGCCGGTGGCCACGAAGACCGCCTCCACGCCGGGCTTCTCCCGCGCCAGCCGCTCCACCCCGGCCTCGCTGGCGCGGCTGTAGCGCAAATCCACCCAGCGCAGGTTGGGCCAGCCGAGCAGCGTCTCCATCGAGGCGTTTGTCACCCCGGTGCGGTAAAGGTTGATCAATTCGAGGGCCTGCAACCCGGCCAGCCGCGAAAGGCCGGCGTCGGTGACGGCAGCGCCGCTCAAGTCGAGCTTGCGCAGCCGCGTGAGGCCGCTCAACGCCTCCAGGCCGGAGTCGTTGACATTGACGCCCCGCAAGTCGAGCTCTTCGAGTGCGGTCAGGCCCCGTAGATGTTCGAGGCCGGCGTTGGTGACCAGGGTGTCGCCCAGCCGCAGCCGGCGGAGGTTCGCCATGCGGGCGATCAGCGGCAGGGCTGCGTCGTCAACCCGGGTGAGCGTCAGGTCCAGTGTTTCCAAGTGAACGAAGGGCGCCAGGGCGCTGCCTTTGACGATCGACTGGCGCAGGCCCAGCTCCCTCAGGCCGGTCAGGCCGGCGATCGCTTCCAGGCCGGAGTCGTCAAAGCGGATTTGGTCCAGGAAGTGGTCGCTGAAAGTAAGCCGTTCGAGGTTGGAGAGATCCGCCAGCCGCCCGATCTCGGCGCTGAGGTTCTTGCCGCCGTCCGCGTTGCGGTTCCAGATCGGGCCGGGCAGGCGCAGCTCGCGCAGAGCCGTGAGCGGCGCCATCCGGGCCAGGTCTTCGGGGAAGATATTGCAGCCGACCAGATCGATCGAATCCAGCCGGAAATCTCCTGCAGGCAGACGATCCAGGTTCCGAATGGCCCCAGAGAAGCCCTCCACCCACACTCGGCCGCCCTGCAAAAGGGTCCACTCGGCGGCGGACCGCTCTTCAGCCGGGCCGGCCGTCAACGCCTGCGCGCAGGTCAAAAACAGAACCAGGGCCGCTCGCACGTCAGCCGGGATTGTAGCAGGGCGGACCGTTCGCGCCTTGAACTGCGGGATACTCTGTTTGGATTGCCGCTCGAACAGCAAAGCAAGACCTCGTTGGCCCGGCGACGCAAGGACGACCGGCTGCTCAACGACGCGTTGGAGCAACAGACGCGCACCGTCGAGTCAATTCTGATCGCGCTCACCATCGCCGCTATCGCCTACGGCGACAGCTTGGTGGGCCGCGGCGTCTCGATCGGCTTTTTGTACCTGATTCCGCTCAGCTACAGCGCGTTGACCCACCGGCTGTGGGTGACGCTGCCGCTGAGCGCGGCCTGCGTGGGTCTGCGCCAGCTTTTCGGTCCACTGGAGCTCTCGCCCAGCGGCTTCTTTGTTCGTGACTTGGCGCTGACGGCTATCTTCCTCAGTGTTGTGACCGCTCTGGTCCGGCTGGGCGGCAGAAGGCGGCGTTTTTTTGAGACGGCTCGGCGGCAACGCGACGAGCTGCTTGAAGAGGTCGAGCTCGCCGCCGAGGTCCAAGAGAATCTACTGAAGAAGAATCAGCCTCCGCCGACGGCGTACGACATCGTGGCGACCATTGAGCCCGCCAAGGTCGTCGGCGGCGACTATTACGACTTCCTGCCGATGGGCGATGACCGCCTCGGCGTGGTCATCGCCGATGTGGCGGGCAAGGGCCTGTCGGCCGCCATGCTGATGCCGGCCGTGGACATCACGCTGCGGGCGTTAACCCAGCGGATCGACGATCCGGCCGCGGCGCTGGAAGAGATGAATCGGGTGTTCTACGAAAACACCGGCCACGCCAACTACGCGACGGTCTTCTTCGGCGTGCTGCACGTCAACGACGGACGGCTGCGCTACGCCAATGGGGGGCATCTGCCGGGACTGGTGGTGCGCGCCGACGGGGCCGCCGAATGGCTGAACGAGAGCGGCACGCCGGTGGGTCTGCTGCCCGGCGCGACGTTCCAGACGGCGGAAGCCAGGCTGGAGGCGGGCGATATTCTGCTGCTCTACACCGACGGCGTGGTGGAGGTGGAGAACGCGCGGGAGGAACCCTTTGGCGCGGAACGGCTGGCTGCCGTCGCGGCGGCGAACCGGGGAGAGCCGGCCGCGGTCATTGAGCGTGCCATTCGCCGGAGCGTTCGCGAGCTTGGCTGCGACGATCAGTTGCTGGACGACGCCTCCATGATTGTCATCAAGGCCCCCGGCGCGGTTATCCTGAACGCATGAGCTTTGCAACCGGCGGCTGCCCGACTTACGACGACGTCAACCTGATTCTGCGGCTCTACGAGCTTCGGCGCGAAGAGAGGCTCCGCGAGGCCCGGCGGTGGTTCGTCAGCCAGTTCCACTGCAAGACGTTGGAGGATTTCAAGACCCTGTGCCCGGCGGGCTCGGAGACAAACGAATCGTTCCGCATGGTCGTCAGCTATTGGGACATGACGGCCTCGTTCGTGGAGGCCGGCGTATTGCAAAAAGAGATCTTCTTCGAGAGCAACCGGGAGTTTTTGCTGGTGTGGGAACGGATTCGCGAGCTTCTGCCGGCGTACCGGCAGATGCAGAAGGATCCCAAGACCTGGTCGAATTTCGAGAGCGTCGCACAGAGTTACATCACCTGGTTGGAGCGGCGCGGGCCCGAGGTTTACACCGCTTTTTCCAAGCGCGTGCGCGGCGAATAACCCTCCGGCGGGCTGGAGCGGGTTTGCTAGGATGAAATAGATGCGGAACCGGCTCCATTCGAGGCGGATTCCCGTGCAGACAGGTCCCTTCCGCGACATGGTGAAAGAGCAAGAAGATCCCACTCCGGCCAATTCGCCCAGGCCGGACGAAGGCGGTGCTTCCGATTCCGCCGACTCGGCGCGGCAGGCCGGACCCGATCATCAGATCGAGCCCGGCGACCCCGCCCAGCTACAACGGTTGGTGGAAGAGAGGGACCAAGCCCTCCAAGAAAAGGCCGACCTTTTCGACCGCTTCCAGCGCGCGCAGGCCGAGTTTGAGAACGCCCGCCGCCGCATGACCCGCGAGGTCGACGAAGCCCGCGAGTACGCCGCTTTCGCCGTGGTGGAAGCGCTGTTGCCCGTGGTCGATGACTTCGAGCGGGCGGTGGAGATTGAAAGCGCCGACCCGGAATTGCGGAAAGGTCTTGATTTAATCCGCTCGCGGCTGTTTGATACGCTCACGCGCTTTGGCCTGGAGCCGATTGAAGCTGCTGAGTTTGACCCCAATCTCCACCAAGCCGTGGACCGCGCTCCCGCCGAGGACGATGAAGAGGACCAGCGCATCCTCGAGGTCTACCGCAAAGGCTACATGTTCAAGGACAGGCTGTTGCGCGCCGCGATGGTCAAGGTGGCGGTAAAGGAATGAGCGCAAGCGTGGGCAAACGCGACTACTACGAGATCCTGGGCGTTGAGCGCGGCGCTTCGGCTGAAGCCATCAAGAGCGCCTACCGCAAGCTGGCCATGAAGTATCACCCGGACCGCAATCCGGGCGATCAGCAGGCCGAGGAGCGCTTCAAGGAGGCCGCCGAGGCCTACGCGATCCTCAATGACTCGGAAAAGCGGCAGGCCTACGACCGCTTCGGCCATCAGGGCGTGGGCGGCATGGGCCAGGGCGGCTTCAATCCGGCCGACTTCCAGGACCTGTCCGACGTTTTCGGAGACTTCTTCGGCTTCGGCGACATCTTTGGCGGCGCGCGCACGCGCGGGCGCGGCCGGGCGCGCCGCGGCTCGGACTTGCAGTACGAGCTGGAGATCGATTTCGAAGACGCCGTCTTCGGCATGTCCACCGAGATCAAGTACCCGCGCACGGAAAACTGCGAGGTTTGCAGCGGTTCCGGCGCCAAGGCCGGTTCGCGGCCGCGCGTCTGCCCCACCTGCGGCGGACGCGGGCAGGTTTACTTCCAGCGCGGCTTCTTCTCGGTCGCGCAGCCCTGCTCGGCGTGCCGCGGCGAGGGACGCGTGATCGACGACCCCTGCGAATCCTGCCATGGCCAGGGGACCAAGCGCAAAGACCGGCGGCTGAAGGTGAACATTCCGCCCGGCGTGGACAGCGGCGTGCGCCTGCGGCTGTCGAGCGAAGGCGAAGCCGGTCAAGCGGGCGGACCGCCCGGGGACCTCTACGTGCTGATCCGGGTGCGGGAGCACAAGGTCTTCCACCGCGAGGAAAACGACCTGCATTGCGAGGTGCCGATCAACGTGGCGCTGGCCGCGCTGGGCGGCGAGGTCGATGCGCCGTCGCTCGAAGGCGAGCAGAAGCTGAAGATCGCGGCCGGGGTGCAGAGCGGCAGCCGCTTCCGCATCAAGGGCAAGGGCGTGCCGGACGTCAACAGCGGGCGGCGCGGCGACCTGATCGTCCACATCCGCGTCAAGACCCCGGACAAGCTCACCAAGGAGCAGCGCAAGCACTTTGAGGCGCTGGCCGAGCTGCTGCCGTCGGACCACAAGCCCAGCGAGAAGGGCTTTTTGGAACGGTTCAAGGAATTCTTCGTTTAGAGTACTTCGGCGCCGCCGAGGCGTTCGGCAAAGAATCGGCGCATCCGCTCCCTCCACACGGCGCTGGAAAATTCTTCGACGGCGCGGGCCCTGGCGGCCCGCCCCATCGATTCCCTCAAGTCGGCGTCCGCAACCAAGCGTTCGAGCTTGGCGGCGACGGCGCCTGCGTCTCCTTTGGGCGCCACCAAGCCGTCGATCCCGTCGCGCACGATGTAGGGCAGGTCGCCGACGGCGGTCACCACGGCGGGCAGCCCGCAGGCCATCGCTTCGAGTTGGGAATACGGCGCCGCCTCCTCGTCGGACGTGATGGCGAAGACGTCGATCTCGCCCAGAAACTCCGGTACATCCCGGCGAAACCCGTGGAAGCTCACGCCGCCGCTGACGCCGAGACGCTCGGCCTGCGCGTGCAAGGCGGCGGTCTCGGGGCCTTCGCCGGCGATGTGCAACTCGGCGCCGGCCCGGCTTTCCAGCCGCGCGAAGGCGTCCAGCAGCAGATCGACGCGCTTGGCCGTGGTCAGACGGCAGGCGGAGCCGATTCGCACCGGGCCGTCCCGCTGGGCCGCTTGCCGGGGCTGGAAGCGCTCCGTATCGACGCCGTTGGGCACAAAGAATACCTGCTCGCGCCGCAGGTAGCCCAGCTCAACGGCAAGGTCGCCAAAGCGTCGGCTTACGGTCAACGCGTGCGCGAAGCAGCCCAGAAAGCGGCGGTCCCGCCGCAGTTGCGTGCCGGCCCACCGAAACGGCAGGCGCTGCTTCCAGTCAAACCGCCGCTCGGCCTGGATTTCCAGCGAGCCAAGCGGCAGGTGCATGGTGTAAATTCGATGCTCCACCAAGGGCAGCCGCCGCGAAGCCGTGACCGACGGCGCCAACCAACCGGAGTGACCGTTGACCAACAGCAGCTCGGGCTGTATGTTGTCGATGGCGGCGTCCAGCGCCGCTGCTCCGGCGGCCGGGTCGGTGCAGAACGGGGCCGTCAGCCGCTGGGCGCCCAGGCCCTCGGCTTGTTCGAGCAGCGCCTCATAGCCCGGCGCGCCGTCGCTGATGTAGAACGTGGCAATTCCCATCGAGCGAGCCAGCTCCAGCACGTTGAGCAGATAGCGCTCGTTGCCTCCCAGTGAAGGCTTGTCGACGGGCGGCGTCGCTCCCACAACGAGCAGCTTGGGGGTCTTGGGCATGGATCGACACACCCAAGGTAGCTCATCGTCGAGGGAGGGCTCCGACGCTCCATCTCCGCCTCGATCTGGAGGGATTCCGCCCCAATGCGATAGAAAGCTTCAATCGGCCCGATAGCCGACGCGCCCGCGCCGCATTGCAAACGTGGCCCAACAGCCCCACTCAAGATGGTTTTAGAGCTCCTGTAGCATCCGATAAAAAATTCGTATTCCGCGCATAGAAACGTTCGTTTTGGTTTTGGGTCGGAACGCATACGACCATGGGACCGGATTCGGGCGAGAGGCCGCATCCCCTCCGCTCTCGACAGCGGAAGCATTCACACCATGCAGGAAAGGAAGGAGAGGAGCTAGCAATGAAGGACTCCTGGAAGCGTTGGCGGTTTGCCCTACTGCTGTTGGGAACGCCCCTTGTGGCTGCGGCGCAGGAAGAAGCGGTGGTGGACACCGGCGACAACGCCTGGATTCTAGTCTGCTCGGCTTTGGTGCTGCTGATGACCGGCCCCGGGCTGGCATTGTTTTACGGCGGCCTGGTCCGCAAGAAGAATGTATTGGCGACGCTGATGCAGTCGTTCGCCATGATGGCGCTGATGACCGTCCTTTGGGGCGTCTACGGCTACAGCCTGGCCTTCGCGCCGGGCAACGCCTTCATCGGCGGGTTCGACTATGTGTTTCTGAACGGTGTCGGAACCGAGGCGAACGGCTCGATTTCGCACTACACGTTCATGATTTTCCAGTGCATGTTCGCGATCATCACGCCGGCGCTCATCAGCGGCGCTTTTGCCGAACGCATGAAGTTCTCGGCAATGCTCGTTTTCATGACGCTGTGGGCCACATTCGTCTACTTCCCGATGGCGCACATGGTTTGGGCCGAGGGCGGACTGATGCTTGAAGGCGGCGCCCTACCCTGCCTGGACTTCGCCGGGGGCACGGTGGTGCATGCCTCGTCGGGAATCTCGGCTCTCGTGCTGGCGCTGTACCTGGGCAAGCGCACCGGCTACCCGACGGAGGCGATGAACCCGCACAACCTGCCGCTGGCGTTTATCGGCGCCTGCCTGCTGTGGGTCGGCTGGTTCGGGTTCAACGCCGGCAGCGCGCTGGCGGCCAACGGGCTGGCGGCGACGGCGTTTGTCAACACCCACTTCGCCGCCGCGGCGGCGGTGCTGGGCTGGCTGGCCGTTGAGTGGATGCGGGACGGCAAGCCCAGCGTGCTGGGCGGCATCACCGGCGCGGTCGCCGGATTGGTGGCCATCACGCCCGCGTCGGGCTTTGTGACGCCGATGTCGTCGCTCGTCATCGGATTTGTCGCCGGCGCTTTCTGCTACTGGTCGGTGGCGATCGTGAAGAAGAAGCTCGGGTATGACGATTCGCTCGACGCTTTCGGCGTCCACGGCGTAGGCGGCACGCTCGGCGCTATTCTGACGGGCGTCTTCGCCAGCAGCGCGGTGAACGGCGCGTCGGGCGCCCTGGAGGGCAACGTCGGCCAGTTGGTCAACAACACTTTAGGGGTATTGTTAACCTGGGTGTTCGCCGGGGCGGTCAGCTTTGTGATCATCAAGATCGTGGACCTCACCATCGGCGTGCGCGTCGAAGAGGCCGCCGAGCGGCAAGGGCTGGACATCAACGAGCACGGCGAAGAGGCGTATCAGCTCTAAGGCGCGGCCGGGACGAGTTCGAATCTGTTTAGGAGTCAAGCATGAAGCGCATAGAAGCGATCATCCAACCGTACAAGCTCGACGATGTCCGCGACGCCCTCAAGAGCGTCGGGATCGATGGCATGACCATTTTCGACGTGCGCGGTCATGGCCGCCAGAAAGGGCACAAGGAGGTCTACCGCGGACAGGAATACGAGGTCGACCTGCTGCCGAAGGTGAAGCTCGAGGTGGTTGTCGCCGACGATCGCGTGGCCGAAACCGTCAACGCCGTCGTTGAGGCGGCTCGCACCGGCAAGATCGGCGACGGTAAGGTTTTTGTCTATCCGGTGGAGGAAGCCATCCGCATTCGGAATGGCGAAAGCGGCGACGCCGCGCTCTAGGCCCGGCGCGCGCCCGACCGGCCAGGCGCCAACATGCTCCGCCGCCCCTTGAAGGGGCGGCGCGGGCTCGCTTTATTGGTCCGGCGTCCGGAGCCGCCGAATCGTTGGTCAAAATGGAAAACAAAGAGGCGGCTCTGGGGCAATGACGGATCTGTTATCGTTTCACGCGCAAAGCATGGAGCGGATCAACTCGGCATTTTTCGAGCGGGGCGACGGCGTCGCGGCCACTCGCGAGCGCTCATCCGCCGTGGATCAGATAGTCACGGGCCTGTTCGACCTGCATTGGCCCGAGGCGGCGCGCCAGGGCTGCGCCGTGTTGGCCGTGGGCGGCTACGGCCGCCAGGAGCTGTTCCCCTACTCCGACGTGGATTTGCTCTTTCTGTTTGACCAGGAAAGCGCCGCCAACGCCGGCCAGGAGGCGCTGGCGGAGTTGCTGACCTCGCTTTGGGACGCCCAGTTGCGCGTCTCGCAGTCGGTGCGGACGCTCAGCGAGCTCTCGCGCCTGATTGACGGCAACGCCGAGCTGCACATCAGCCTGCTCGACCTGCGGTTTCTGGCCGGCGACCGGGCTTTGTATGAGCGGCTGGCTTCGCGGCAGCTCCCGCGCTTTTTCGTGCATGAGCGCAAGTCGCTCATCCGCAACCTGATCCAATTGGCCGTCAAGCGCCACGCCGAGTTCGGCGACACGCTCTATCACCTCGAACCCGACATCAAGGAAGGTCCCGGCGGCCTGCGCGACCTGCAACTGGCCTGTTGGATCGGCCAGCTCGCGCATGTTGACGCCACCCACATTCCGGCTTCGGGCGAGCACATCCCCGCTGACCTGCGGCAGGGTCTGGAGGAGGCTCGGCCCTTTCTGTTCGCGCTGCGCTGCTACCTGCACTATTTCAGCGGACGCGACAGCAACCGGCTGCCCTTCGACTTGCAAGACACCATCGCGCATGACGGCTCCGGCAGGGCCTTTCGCGAGGTCTCCGGCGCGGCCGATTGGATGCGTGAATACTACCGCCATGTCCGCTCGATCCGGCGCTTGGGCCAGCGCGCGATGGATGAGCAGGCGACCACTCGCGCCTCGCTGTTTTCGCTGATCCGCAGCCAGCGCTCGAGCCTCTCGAACCAGGATTTCTCGGTCACGCACGGCCGGGTCTTCCTGCGCTACAGCCAGGCGATCGAAGCCGATCCGGGGATCGTGCCGCGGTTGTTCCGCTTTGTCGCTCGCCACGGGCTGCCGCTGGCGCCGGCTACCGAAAAGCTTTTGGTCGAAGGCTTGGGCCGCTTTCGCGACTGGGTGACGAGCGCGCCGGGCCAGTGGCCGGCGATCGCCGATATTCTCTCGCAGCCGAAAGCTTACGAGGCGCTCAGCGCCATGCACGACACCGGCGCTCTCTACGCCCTGTTCCCGGAGCTGGAGGCGATCGACTGCCTGGTGATCCGCGACTTCTACCACCGCTACACCGTTGACGAGCACACGCTGCTGACCATCCGCACCCTGCACCGCATCGGCAAGAAAGAGGACGAGCTGACGCAACGCTTCGCCCGCTTGGCCGACGAGCTGCAAACGCCCGCCAACCTCTACTTCGCCCTGCTCTACCACGACGCCGGCAAGGGCCGGGCCGAAGAGAAACACGTGGAAGCCAGCGTGGACGCCGTCGAGGAGGCGATGGACCGCATCGGTCTCGACAAGCGCGACCGGCGGCAAATCCGCTTCTTGGTCGAACAGCACCTGACGATGTCGCACTTCGTCACTAAGCGCGATATCTTGGACCCGGAGACGGTTGAGGAGCTGGTCGGCCTGGTGGGCACGCTCGAAAACCTGCGCGCGCTGACGCTGCTGACCTACGCCGACACCGCGGCCGTCAACCCGCGCGCCCTCACCGACTGGCGCAAGGAGCTGCTATGGCGGCTCTACCTGTCGGCGTTCAACCGCATCACCGGCGAGACCGGCGATTTGCGCATCGGCGACCGCGCCGCCGCGCCGATTCTGGAGCAAGTCGACGACGGCGAAGACCGCGCCGGGCTGGCGGCCTTCTTGGAGGGCCTTCCGGAGCGCTACCTGCGCACCCACACCTCTGACCAAGTGCTGGCGCACTACGAGCTGAGCAAGCAGCTCCGCGAGAAGCCGGCCGCGGCCGATGTGCAACGCCGCGACTCGCTCTATGAGGTGACGGTGCTGGCTTGGGACCGGCCGTTCCTGTTCGCCGGGCTGTGCGCCGGGTTGGCGGGCTCGGGGCTGAACATTGAGCGGGCGGAGGCGTTTTCTAACGACCAGGGGATGGTGTTGGACACCTTTACCGTGTCGCCGGCGGACGGCCAGATGGTGGAGCTCGACGAGACCGAGCGGCGGCAGCTCGCGCGCTCGCTGCGCCGCATTGTGGACGGGCGCGAGGACGTGCAGCAGATGCTCACACGCCGCCGCCGCTTCTTTCAGCCGCGCGGCCGGGCGCCGCTGGACCCCGAGGTCTCCTGCGACAGCGAGACCTCCTCGCGAGCGACCATCTTCCACGTGATCGCCGAGGACCGCACGGGCTTGCTCTACGACCTGACCAGCGCGTTTTCCAAGCACGGTTGCAGCATCGAGATCGTGCTGAGCGAGACGCAGGGGCGGCGGGCGATCGACGCCTTTTATGTGGTGGCCGAGGGCCGTAAGCTGACGCCGGAGGAAGCGGCGGAAGTGCTGTCGGATCTGCGCGGCGCTTGCCGGGCGAAGGCGGCGTAGGGGCGGCCGGAAGGCCGCCCAAGACCAGTCGGAGCCCG
>CAYOPA010000141.1:0-11337 GCA_964405625.1 uncultured Bryobacterales bacterium | reverse complement strand
AGCGCTCGGGCATGTTCTGGAGCGTGCGCGGCGCCAACGCCATCGCCCAGGCGTGCAGGGTCACGTCGAATGGCTCGTCGACGCAGACGCCGGCGTTGGGGCAGCAGGTGACGTTGCGCACCGTGTTGCCGCAGGCCTCTTTGGTGGTGATGCCCTGCTCGGCCATGCGCCGGAACATGTTCGGGCTGTCGTTGATGTCGATGAAGTGGCACTGGAAGTCCTGCCGCGTCGTCACGTGCAGCACGCCGACGGCATATTCCTCGGCCACGTCGGCCAGGCGCGTCATCTGGTCCGCCGTCAGCATGCCCATCGGGATCTTGATGCGCTGCATCTGAACCCTTTCCTGGCGCTGTCCGTAGGTGCCGTGGCGCAGGCGAAACTCGGTAAAGATCTTCTCCGACATCTGGCCGGACTGCATGCGGCGCAGCTCGGTCTCGAAGAGATCAATCTCTTCGCGCATCGTCGGGGCGAGATGGCCCCATTCGGCGGACGTATCGACGGGTTTGTACTCGGCTGTGGACATGTCTGTGGACCTCTGGGCAGGGTCTGAAATCCAATCCCTACTATCTTGATCGGGATTATAGCAATTCCTCCCGGCGTCCGCTCCCAGTGTAGCGCTCCGCGCGGCAAAATCGTTGCGGATTCGGCGCCGCCGCAGCCTCCTGCTAGCATGTGCGTATGCAGGCCACGACTCAAACCGCAGCGCGCCGCTCCTGGCTCGAAGCCGAGCGCCGTGCATTGCCGCTGGCGACCCCCGAAGCCGGCCCGACCTTCGCCCAGACCTTCATCAGCGGCTTCCTTCGCGGCAGCATGTTGCAGATGGCCGTGTGCGCACCGCCGCGGCTGGCGGTTTCCCGCCCTGTGGACGCGGTTCTCATTGCGCGGTTGGGAGAACGAGCGGATGCGCGCGGCGCAAGGACGGCCCAGCGGGCTTCCGCGGCGGCGACGGCCTGAGAGCGGCCTCGTCGCCGGACGATTCGCCGCCGCGGGCTCGCCTTACGGCTTGAGCTCGAGACCCGGATAGATCTCGGCGCGATCCACCGGCGGCGGGAAGCTCACCAGCGCGCTTTTCTGCACGTCCGTCAGCGACTGATAGGCTTTTTCGAGGGAGCCTTTGGAAACGGCGCCCCGCTCTTCCCGCGCACGCACGTACAACGTCGCCAGCGCCTCGCCAAACTCCGACGCCATCGTCTCACGAGGCTCCTGGCCGTAGACGAACAGCTTCAGCGAATCGGTCAGTCGTTCGGCCCAGACCCGAGCCACCCACTTCTCGTCCTTCTGTCCGGACAGCAACACGTCGCCCTCTGTGAGTTGGATGATCAGGTGCTTCTGTTCGCCGTCGACGCCGGTGCGGATGATTGCCGGAAGCTTCGCCGATTCCACATCCAGCGTCAGGATGTTGCTCTTCGGGTTTTGCTTCATCTCGACAATCGTCTGCTCAAGCGTGGCGACGATTTCCTTGGCGCGGTTCGCGCCGCCGCCCTGCATCGGATCGTCGATCTTAAACAGGGCCACGTTGCCCATCTTGATGGCGATCGGCACGCCCTCGGTCAGGCCGTCGTTGGAAAGCAGCTCATAGCTCACCGGCGGCGGTTGCAGCTCGATCTGGAAGCTGCCGCGCTCCAGGTAGGCCACCAACGCGACCACGCCCAGCCCCAGCGACAGTGCGGCGATGCTCACCGGGCGCCGCATGATCTCCTTGAAGCTTTGTTCGCGGTTCTGCTCTTCGAGCGTGTGAAACTCTTCCAGCCGACTCTCGTCGAGCTCGGTTGGCGGCGTGGCGGTCGGCGTGGGCTGATCCATGTTTGTGTGAAGTCCTGTCCTGCGAAGTCCGCGGCGGCGGCCTACGGCTCTTATCGTACCGATGAAACAGTGTCGTAGGAATAGACGGCCTCGGGATCTTCGCGGTTGCCCCAGCCTCCGACCGTCATACGAACCATAGCTCCTTGATGTCAGTACGGCGCCCGAAACGAGGCCAAACTTCGAGGTAACCTCCCCCCGACACCCTGTTCCCAGCAGCGGCGTTCCCAGCAGCCGCGCCCTGCCGGACCATACGGAGCGACGGGCGAATCGGATGGAGCCGGTCGCCCGCGCCGGAGAGGACCTTGCTGCCGCGGCAAGCATCGGAAGCGAGCGCGCGCGGCGCGCGTTCGGCTGGAAAGCGCCTGAAGGAAGGCGTCGCGGCGTTTCGCGCCGGCGACAAGGCCGGCGACCGCGCCCGGGTCGTCGAAGCGGCGCTGTTGGGCAAGGACGGCTTTGTTGACCGCATCCGCGGCAAGATGGCCGACGCGATAGGCTCCGTCACCAAGCCCTTCGACCCCGACGAGCTGATCTCGACAATCAAGCGTTGTCTGGACGAGTGAGCAGGCGCGCGACCGGAAGGCCGCCCGGGCCGCCGTGGCCCGAGGACCCAGCCCCGGCGCGCGCCACACAAGCTCCTAGACTCTTCCGACCAGCGTCGGGCGCGAGCCGATCTCAGCCGGTTCGGCGACGTGCAGGAACGGAAACTCCGCCAATCGTCGATAAATCGGACCGCTTGCCGCTTGCGTGCTCTCAAACAAGGTAAAGCGATCCGGGCTCAGGGTGCCGAACTCCCGACTCGGCAGCTCCTCGACGGCGCTATGGAGCTCATCGAGCGACTCGCCGTCAAAAATGCGGCCGAGCGTGAGGTGGGGCTGGTAGGGCCGCACCTCCGGCACCACGCCGAGCGGGGCGAGCTGCGCATCCACGCTGCTGGCGAGCTGGCGCAGCGGCGCGGTGTTTTCCGCACCGACCCAAAAGACTCTGGGTTGCTCGGCGTTGGGAAAGTACCCCAAGCCGGCCAGCGGAATCGCGATGGGTTGCGAGACGCGCACCTCGGAAAGATTCCGCAGCAGCAAGTCCAACCTCGACTCGGAAAATTCGCCGACGTACTTCAGCGTGACGTGCATGTTCTGCGGATGGATCCAACGCACCGGGGCGAAGGGCCGGAGGCGTCGCACCAGCTCGGTGAGGTTCGCGACGACTTTGGAATTTAACTCTATTGCAGCGATTAGGCGCATTACTGTCAGCAGCCTGCCTTACTTCTTAGACTGGGTCAGGATGTAGGGGGACCCGGATGGAGGAATCTACCGCCCTCTTACTTCGACTTCGGATCCTTTTTGTGGACCGAAAATTGGCCTTGGGGCGGTTTGAGCGTTACGGTATACTCCTGCTCGACTCCGCGCAGCTCCAGCTTACCGCCCCAGGTCTGGTACCCCTGGCTGATGACTTGCAGCATGTACCAACCTTCCTCAAGCGGCGGCAACGGAGCGGAGCCCTGCATGCTCGTCTTGAGCTGCAACGGCCGCCCACTCATTTTCCTACTGTCCTGCTTCTTCAGTCGCCCGATCACGATGCTCGCCCGGGCGACCGGATCCCCCTCGTCATCTTCAACCACCACCCGCAGGCTCGTCATCGGAGCCCCCGGCAGTAAGCGGGGAAGGGCGATCACCCCGGGGACTACCCGAAGCAGGACCGATCTACGCGAAACAAGACTGGTAAGAAACGCCATTAGAACACAAAATTGAGAGAACCGCGATAGCTGCGAACGGACGGGATGAGATAAATCGTGCGGCCGTCGAGCGTCTGGATGGGGATGTAGCCGGCCTTGAGCAGATTCCGCATGTCGGCGGTCAGCTCAAACCGACCCGCGCCCGCGCCAAACGGCAGAGGCTGGCGGACCAAGAGATTCAAGCCCGGATCCGATCGCGCCGCGAAGTCGTTATACAAGTCAGCCGCAATGGCCGAGCGCCGGTTCATCCACTGGTACCCGGAGATGATCTCCGTATCGGTCCCCGGCAGCTCGGTCGAGACCGCGGCCGTGACCATGTGAGCGCGCTCAACTTGGAGGCCGTCGCGGATGCCGAACGACTCCGCGGCCCGATCCGCGCCCGGCGCATACGCCAGCGCGCCCGTGTTGCCGTAACCCAGCGCCGCTTCCACCCGCTCCGCCATCTTGCGCGCGTAGGAAACTCGGTAGCCGTTGATGACGTGCCGCCCGCCGTTGATCGTGGACGCCTGCGAGAACAGATCCGGCAGCAGATTCGCCCCTTCCAGCGCGCTTGCCGGCCCCAGGGCGCTGACGGCGGCGTCGGAGACCATGTCTTGGTAGAGCGCCGCTTGAAAGAGTCCCTTGCCAAGCTGTTCGCGGTAGGCGAGCTCCATGTGCTGGGTGCGCTGCACGCGCGTGGTTCCGTCCAGTATGGACAGGCGCGGAAACATCCCTAGCGCCGATACGCTGTGCTGCAATCGGTCCTCGGCGATCAGGCCCTGCTGCGGACGCGGCGCCCCGGAGGCGTACTTGAGCTCGACCGAGCGGCGAGGCGTGATCTTGCGGGTCAGCTTGCCATAGGGGCTCACGAAATCGAGACGGTCAATAAACCGCACCGACTCGTACAGGAACCCGTACTCGAGCTCCGTCGATTCACCCAGTTTCGCGCGATCTCCAAAGCCCAACGACAGCGACTCCAGCGCGGGCGACGAGCCGCCGCTTTGCAACGGGTCGAAGAACGCCCGGCCCGCGGCGGCGGAAGTTTGAAGTTGACGCACCGTCAAGCTGACCTCGGGAGACGCGAACCCAATCTGGCGCTCATAGCTGCCCCGAAACGCCGAGGTCGGGCCGCCGCCGGCGGGGTTATATCCAAAATTGCCGCTCACCGTCACGTCGTTGCTGCCAAACACCGAGGTCGCCAGCGCGAAGCTGGTCCCCAAATCGGACTCGTTCGCCAACGCGGATGGCAACACGCCGCTCCCGCTGCTGACCTTGGCCAAGCCCTGCGTCTCCGTAAACGCGCCGGAAAGCTTCCGCATCACCCGCCGCGTCTCGGCCACTTCTTCGTTGGGCGCGATCCGCAGAACGGGCCGGGTGGATTGCGTCGCGCGCAGCACCCACTTCCAATCGTCGGTCATGTCGCGCACCTGGCCGCGCCCGGGATGCGCCAAGCTCATCGACGAGAACAAGCCGCGCAAGCCGACGTCGAGCACGACATTGCGGCCCGCATCCACTCGCACGCCCTCTTCGGTCAAGGGCAGGAACCGGCCCAGCGTGACCTTCAACGCGTACTCGCCCGGGATCAGATCGGCCAGCAGGAACGAGCCGCGATGATCGGTAAAGACTCGCTTGACGATCGCCCCGTCCTTGGTAGCCGCAGCCACGGCGGCCCCCATCTGCGGTACGCCGCGATCATCCTTCACCCAACCCTGGATGGATCCCGAAAACAGGCTCACCTGCGCCGGCGACGAGACCGTCAGGAACAACAGGGACGCCGCGACCGCCACGGGGGCGATCAAGCGTCCGTTCCCAGCCATCTGCCTCAGTCGGATCAGCTTAGCCTCCTTTTGTGTCGGTCCCTATTCGATCACCTTAAATCGTGCGGTCGGCGTCAACGTCTCCGCCCGGATGCGGTCCTTGATCTTCAAAGTGAGCTGATAATCGCCCGGGTCGAGATTGCTCAGCGGCAGCAGCTTCTCAATCGTCACCTGCAGCGACGACGAGCCGCGAATCTCGCTGAACTGCTCGGTGAAGTCCAACAAGAGGTCGTCCGGCGCTCCCGCCTTGGTGATCTGATAGGTCACCTCGCCGTCCGGCGGACCTTCGCCGTCGTCGGGCTCGCCCAGGTTGTAAACCTCCAGGAAGATGCCCATCCGCTCGTCCTTCTTGAACTCTTTGCTGATGCGCGGACGCACCTTCGAAGCTCCGAGAACGAACTGACCGGCGCCGAGAGAGCGGGTCGGCACCCGCTCAATTTTGTCCGCCAAGATCAGCGTGCTCATGCCGAGCTCCTCTTCGGGGAACTGCGGCACATTCAGCGCCGTGCGGTACGTGCTCATCGTCTCGCCGATCACGTCCTTGATCACGAGCTCCAGACGGTACTTGCCCGGCGCCAGCGGCATGGGCTTGTTGTAGATCGAGGACCGCGCCGATTCCGACTGCAAGCGGTCGCCGGTCGTGTTGATGCTGACCGTGTCCTCGAAATACGTCTCCACGCGCCGCGTCATCGTCGTCACGCGGCCGTAGATGTTGACCACGGCCTTGTGCAGCCCGTCCTGCTCTTTGAACATCAGGTCCTGGTTTTCGATCTGCACGGTGACGCCTGTCAACACCGAGGCGTCCGTGATGCGCACATAGCTCAGGTCGACCGTGTACGGCAGCGTGTTGTACTCAATCGTCGAGTCGACAACCGCTTCCAGATCGGTGAACTTCACCTTCGGCGGCTTCTGGATGTTGGCGTAGAGTTGCAGACGCTCGAACTGGTTGTAGCGCATCGACTGCTGTCCGCCGATCGGGGCGCCCATGCGGGTGCCGTCGGTGCGGGTGAAGCGGTCGCGCTTATCGGTCAGACCCATCTGCTCGGACATCGTCAGGCCGGCACCGGGGACGAACAGCAACGCGTCCTTCTCCGACGGGTCCATCGTCATGCGGTACTCGCCGGTCATCGTCGGATCAACGAACTCCAGCAAGATGTCCGAGCCGATGCCCTCGATCCAGCGGTAGCGCCAAATCTCAAACGGGTAAGTCGAGGTGAAGCCGCCGCCTTCGTCAAAAGGCCGCTGGTACATGCCGCCGGAGGGGTGCGACTCAATTTCGTCGGGCGGGCCGTAGGCGATGTAGACCCGGCCTCGGTCGGTCTTCCAGCCCGGAATGCCGGACGCATAACGCTCGTTTGTGTAAGCGATGCGTCGGTAATGTTCCTCACGATACTCGTTTTCAAGCGAGTCCGGCGTCGGGTCGCGGCGCACCCAAAACTGTTGGATAAACTGCTCGCGCTCTTCGTCGGTGGAGAGCTGCAGGAAGGCCTTGCGCTCTTCCGAAGTGATGATGTAGCGAACGTCTTCGTCCAACCACTTGCGGAAGGGGCCTTCGAGTTCCTTGCGCAACGCCTTCATGCGCCGATTCTCTTCGCGCCTGGAAAGCCCGCTCTCGGGCTCCTGCGCCACGCTCGGCGATGGGTACAGAACAAGCGCCGCAAGGGCGCAGCAGGTTATCAGGATTCGGTTCAACATCACTGGCTAGCAACCCCTTGCGCCCCAATTTCTTACTCGCGCCGGACCCGCGCGCAGCGGAGCGCTGCTGAGACTGCACGGGACGCTTCGCCCCGTCTCGATTCTAGGACTTACGATGCGGCAGGTCAAGCTTTGTGTTTCGAAAACGCAGCCGCGCGGCCCTCTTGGGACGCCCGCGGCCCGTTCGTTCTCTCTTCCATACGGACCACCGCGCCACCGCGTTTCACCCAGTCCCGGCGGCCTCCGCGGCTCCCAAAACCGGAATTCAGTTTTTCAAGTTTACGGATTTCGCAACCGATGGTAGATTCAAGGCTGCAAAGAAGCTCTCAATTTGAGACATTTAGCTAAAGAGGCGTTGCATCGCGCTGCTCGCGGAGCGCGATGGCGCTTGGCGTGCAAGATAGAGACGTTTCACGCGATTCAGCGTTGCTCTTGCTTGTGGGACGGGAATGCGCTTCTGGCGAAGGTTGCAGGGGGCGGATGCTTGGTTGACGGCGCTCACCGTCGTCCTGGGCTTTTGTGCGCTTTGGAACCTCGATTGCCGCGCCCAGTACAAACCTCCTTATGACGGCGTGGCGTGGGTCGATTCAGGCAACGGCGTCGAAGCAGCCAAGGTAGACGCGGACGGCCCGGCGGACCGAGCGGGCTTGCGCCAGGGAGACCGCCTGCTGCGCATCGGCGAGCGCAGCATCGAACGAGCCGCGCAAACCTACGAGCTGCTGGACCGGCTGGGCGCTTGGGAGCGGGCCGTCTATCGCGTGCAGCGCGGGCCGACCCCCTTGGCGATTGAGGTGATCGTCGCCGAGGCTCCCCGGCGTACCACGATCTCGGTTTTCCAGTGGGTGGTGGGCGCGGCGTATCTCGGCATCGGGCTGTTTATCCTGTATCGGCGCCCACGGCACCGGCTGGCCAGGACGTTCTTCCTGTTCTGCCTGAGCTCGTTCGTGCTTTACGCCTTCAGCTATACGGGCGAGCTCAACGCCTTTGACCGCTTCGTCTACTGGGCGGACGTGTGGGCGACGGCGCTGACTCCGGCCTTGTTCTTGCATTTCTGCTTGGCCTTTCCACGCGGCAAGTTGACCGCCGGTCGGCGTTGGGCGGTTGGCGGCGCCTATGCGCTGGCCGCGGGCTTGATCGCGTTCTCGCATTTGGCGGCTGGCGGCTGGGTGGAGACCGGTACGCCGCTGGGCGTGGTGCGGGAGCGCCTGGACCGCCTCACCTACGCCGTCTTGGGCGTGGAGATGCTGGCCGGCGCGATCTGGCTACGCTGGGGCGCCGCGCCGGGCGAGCCGGCCGAACGCCAGCAGCGCCGCTGGTTGGGTTACGGCGCGTTGTGGGGCGTGGCGCCGTTTGTGGCCTTTTATGTAGGGCCGTATGTGGCCGGCGGCATTCCCGGGCCCAACCACACGATCTCGATTTTTGGGCTGGCGCTGATTCCGTTGGCCTTTGTGGCCTCGATGGCTCGGCACCGGCTGATGGACGTGGAGGTCGCCGTCCGGCGCGGAGCCGCCTACTCCTTGGCGACGGCCGTGATCCTGGCGGCGTTTTACGCCAAAGCGACCACGCTGAGCAACATGCTCAGCATCGAGGGTCTGGGCCCGGCCGCCTGGGTGGCCTCGGTGGTGCTGGCGGCTCTGCTGTTCCAGCCGCTGAAGAACAAGATCCAGTCCTACATCGACCGCCGCTACTACCGCGAACGCTACGACTATCGCCAGACGCTGGCGGACTTCGCCGCCGAGCTTGCCTCGGAGACCGATCCCGACCGCATGCTGGACGCCGTGCGCGACCGCTTGCAACGAACGCTGGCGGTGGAGCGGCTGGCATTGTTCGTCAACGGCGAGCGCGGGCTACGGACGGCGCGCACCGTTGGCTTTGAGCGGCCACGCGACGCGGACTTGGGCTTCCTGCGAACGGAATCGCTCGACTCCCGGGGGCGGCTGTTCATCGAGGATCCCTCCAACCCGCTCGAAGAATCGCCCTCCGAACGCGAGACGATCAAGCGCTTTGACCTTAACTACTATGTTCCGTGCCGAGCCCAAGGGCGAACCGCTGCCTGGATCGGGCTAGGACGCACGGTTGAAGGCGACTACCTCACCAGCGAGGATCTGGCCCTGGTGAGGGCGATCTCGGGCAACTTCGCGATTGCCCTGGAGAACGGACGGCTGTACCGCTCGCTGGCGGCCAAGGCGTCGGAGTACGAGCGCCTCAAGGACTACAACGAGAACATCGTCGAGTCGCTGCACGTCGGCATCCTGGCGATCGACCTCGACGACCGGGTGGAGAGCTGGAACACGCAGCTTGAGCTGGTTTTCGGCATCTCCCGGCGCGACGCCGTCGGGCGTCCGTTGAGCGAGCTGTTACCGGCCACGCTGGTCGCCGAGTATGACAAGGCGCGCCAGGAGACGGGCATCCACAACGCTTACAAGCTCAACGTGCGCGCGCAGGACTTTCCAGCGGAGTTCCGGCCCGCCGCCGACAGCCCGCAAGCCGCCCGCGAGCGGATTCTCGACATGGCGGTGGCGCCGCTTGTCGCCAAGAACTTCGAGCCGATCGGCCGGCTGCTGATTTTGGATGATGTCACCGACAGGGTCTCCCTGGAGGACCGCATCGTGCAGGCCGACAAGCTCAGCTCAATCGGACTGCTCGCCGCCGGCGTGGCCCACGAGGTGAATACCCCGTTAGCGGTGATTTCCAGCTACGCTCAAATGCTGGCCAAGCGCGTCAACGAGGACCCGACCCACGCCAAGGCGCTTGAGAAGATCACACAGCAAACCTTCCGCGCCAGCGAGATCGTCAACTCGCTGTTGAACTTCTCCCGCACGGCCTCGAACGACTTCACCTCAATGGACATCAATGAAGCCATCCGCGAGACAATTTCGCTGGTGGAGCCGCAACTGCGCAAGGCGCGAGTCGAGGTCGTCCCGCGTCTCCAACCCGATCTGCCGCCCATCCGCGGCGTAGCCGGGCGCTTGCAGCAAGTTTGCTTGAACCTGTTCCTCAACGCCCGCGACGCCATGCCCGACGGCGGCCGGCTGGAGGTGGTCACCTCGATCGATCCCGGCGCCGAGGACCAGATCCGCATCGAGGTGCGCGACAGCGGCGTGGGCATGACCCGCGAGCAACTCAGCCGCATTTTCGATCCGTTCTTCACCACCAAGGGCCCAAAACGGGGTACCGGGCTGGGGCTCTCCATCAGTTACGGCATCATCGAAGAGCATTCCGGACGGCTTAGCGCCTCCAGCGCGCCCGGCGAAGGCACGACCTTCGTCATCGAGCTTCCCGCCGTGGGTCGTGCGGTCCATGCCTGAGCCGGCGACGCGGCGCGCCTCCCGGGGGCGCATCCTCATCATTGACGACGAGGAGGTCATCCGCGAGAGCCTGGAGACGCTGCTGGAGCTGGAGGGCTTCGAAGTCAGCTCGGCCGTCGACGGAGGCGAGGGGCTCGCCGCTCTGGCCCGGCGCTCCTATGACCTGGTGCTGCTGGACCTGATGCTGCCCGACCGCTCCGGGCTGGAGGTGCTGGAGGAGATTCGCGAGACCGACACCGACACCCCAGTGGTCATGCTCACCGCCTACGGCTCCGTGGAAACGGCCGTCAAAGCCGTGCAGACCGGCGCCGACGACTTCTTTACCAAGCCCTGGAACAACGACAAGCTGGTACTCGGCCTCGATCAGACGATCGCCCGCCGCCGCCTGGAGTCCGAAAACGCCCGCCTGCGACAGGAGCTGCGCAGCCGCTACAGCTTCGACAACATCATCGGCAAGAGCGAACCGATGCAGGAAGTGTTTCGGCTGGTCTCGCAAGTGGCGCCGAGCCGCTCAACCGTGCTGATTACGGGCGAGAGCGGCACCGGCAAGGAGCTGATCGCCAAGGCGATCCACGCCAATTCGCCGCGCGCCGACGCGCCCTTCATCCCGGTCAATTCCGGCTCGATTCCCGTCGATCTGCTCGAATCCGCCCTGTTCGGCCATGTCAAGGGCGCCTTTACCGGAGCGGCCGCCAACCGCAAAGGCTACTTTGAGGCCGCTTCGGGCGGCACGCTGTTCCTGGACGAGATCGCCACCCTGTCGATGGAGACGCAGGCCAAGCTGCTGCGCGTCTTGCAGGAGCGCGAGCTGATGCCGGTCGGCTCCAACGAGATCATCCCGGTGGACGTGCGGATCGTGGCGGCGACCAACGAGGAGCTCGAAGGGCTGGTCCAGCGCGGCGAATTCCGCGAGGATCTCTACTACCGACTCAACGTGATCGAGTTGCGAGTGCCACCGCTCCGCGAGCGGCCCGAAGACATCCCCTCCTTCATCGAGTTCTTCTCG
>CAYOPA010000140.1:0-11339 GCA_964405625.1 uncultured Bryobacterales bacterium | reverse complement strand
AGTCCCACTGGCGGCCAGCACGGGGCTGCGCAGCCGCAAGCCGCAGAGCTGGGTTTCGAGTCGGGCCACGGAAAAACCTTCGATCAGCGCTACTGGCTGGGAGGGCCAATCAGCCCCGGCGGCCGGTCGGGCATCACTTCCATCAAGACCTCGCCGGTCGCCGCGCTCGGCGTCGCCAAGCCCAACGCCGCCGCCAAGGTCGGCGCGATGGCGTTGGCCGGCGCGGCGCGCTCGTAGCGGCCCGGTTGGAAGCGCGCGCCAAACAGGATCAGCGGCGTCTCGGTGTCGTAACGGTACCGGCTGCCGGTCGTTACGCCGCGCCCGTCGCCGAACGCCTCGCTGTAGTAGGGCTCATAGGCTAGGATCATGTCGCCGGAGCGGCCCGAATGCCAGGCGTTCTCAAACAGTTCCCGCCCGCGTCCGAGCCCCGAATCCGCCTCGGGCGCATACCACGCCGCCACGCCCGGCTCGGTCAGGGCCGCCCGCCCGGCGGCTTCCAGTATCCGTCGACGCTCGTCGGGCATGCGGGCGGCCACTGCGCCGGATAACTGCAGGAAAGGGTAAACGTAGCTCCGCACCCCGACCTGCGGCCCAAAAGCGGCCCGCAGCTCTTGATCGACCGCTGCGGCGACACGCTCGCCCGGCACCGCTCCCGCGACAAACCCGAGCCGCCGGGCGTCGTCACGCTGGGGCGGCGAACCGTGCAGACCGGTGAAAACAATCATGGTGGAATCCAGGCCGACCAGCTTGTCCACCTCGTCCAGAAACAGCCCGATGGAGTCATCCAGCCGCAAAACCATGTCCCGCATCAGCGGTGAGTCAGCGCCCGTCTCGAGCGCCAGCCGCGCCGGAGCGCTGATGGAGACGATCAGCAGGTCAGGGAAATTCCGCTGCCCCAGCCTCTCCGCCCGCATCGCCTCCAGGGCGAAAGCGAACACATCGCTGACCGCAAATGGCGAAGACTTATAGAGATCCAGGAATCCGTCGGTGTCGAGCACGCGCAGCGGCGGCGCCTCGCCCGAGGCGCCTCGGGCGGTCCAGGCGCGACGGTTGGCCGCGGACAGAGGATTGTCGTTCTGGAAGCGGCCGACCCATTCCGGGGTTGATGCGGCATAAAAACTCGAGCTCTGCCAGGCGCCGCTTTCGCCCTGCCAGTAGCAGCCGCGAGGCCGCCGCCCGGCCAGCAGCACCACCGCGTCCGGGTCTCCCCCGACGGCGACGATGCGGGAGCGCCCGTCCGTGGCCGCGTACATCTCGTCAGCAACAGTGGAGCCGATCAGCCTTGTCGGCGCCGGCCCGCGGGAGCTTTCCGTCGCGCGGACCACTCGTTCTTCCTTGCGATCGAACCAAGCGTCGGCGACAATCCCGTGCCCGTTCGCCCATGCTCCGGTGGCGATGGTGGCCGCGGCCGGAGCGGTCCACGAGGCCGCCGTCTCAAAGCGGGCGCGCGGGAAGTACGCTCCTCCGCCGATGAGTCGCCGCAGACCGCGGGGGCCGAGCTCCGGCCCGTAACGCTCCAGGTAGTCAGCTCGAAACTGCTCAACGACCACCAGGATCGTCAACTTGGGCGTCGCCGCGCTCATCGGCGCCAGCATCACCAAGCTCAGCAGCGTGATCGCCGTCCGCCTGATGGCGCGTTCAGCCGTAATGGGTTCCATAACTTACATGCGCCGGAGGGCGCGCCGTCACCCGTCATTCTAGTTCGTTTAGCGGCGAGTCCGTTCGGTTAAGAATTCGATACAATGGACCAGGCGTGAACAGCGCCTGAAGCAAGACCGCGGTCGCAGGTTGACTGCGGTTTTTTTCCGCCCCGGAGGCCAGACCAAGTCCCATGTCCGTACGTGAAACCCCTCAAATCGCATCTTCCGCAGGCAAGCTCGGCGTTCTGCTCCCTGGATTGGGGGCCGTATCGACGACTTTCATCGCGGGCGTGGAGGCGATTCGCAAGGGCCTGACCGCGCCGATCGGCTCGCTTACCCAGATGAGCCGCATCCGGTTGGGCAAGCGCACCGAAAACCGCAACCCGCTGATCAAGGACTTCGTGCCGTTGGCCGGGCTGGACCAGCTAGTGTTCGGCGGCTGGGATATTTACGAAGACAACTGCTACGAAGCGGCGCTGAAGGCGGGCGTGCTCAGCCACGAGCACCAGGACGCCGTCAAGCCGCTGCTCGAATCGATTGAGCCGATGAAGGCCGTCTTCGAGCAGCGCTACGTGCAGCGAATCACCGGGCCCAACGTCAAAACGGGCGGCACGAAGGCCGACTTGGCCCAAGCGCTGATCCAGGACATCGCCGACTTTCAGAAGAAAAACCAGACCGACCGCTGCGTGATGGTCTGGTGCGGCTCCACCGAAATCTTCCAGAAGGCGGGCGACGTGCATTCGACGCTCGAGAAGTTCGAGGCGGGCCTCGCCGCCAACGATCCCGACATCGCGCCGAGCCAAATTTACGCTTACGCTTCCTTGCAGTCGGGCGTACCCTTCGCCAACGGCGCCCCCAACCTGACCGTCGACGCACCGGCGCTGATCGAGCTAGCCAAGAAGAAAGGCGTGCCGATCGCCGGCAAGGACTACAAATCCGGCCAGACGTTCATGAAGACACTGATCGCCCCCGGCTTGAAGGCGCGCATGTTGGGCGTGAGCGGCTGGTTTTCGAGCAACATCCTAGGCAACCGCGACGGCGAAGTGCTCGACGAGCCCGCCAACTTCAAGACCAAGGAAGACTCCAAGCTCTCCGCGCTGGACGTGATCTTCCAACCGCAGTTCTACCCGGACCTGTACAAGGACTACTTCCACAAGGTCCGCATCGAGTACTACCCGCCCCGCGGCGACAACAAGGAAGGCTGGGACAATATCGACATCTTCGGGTGGATGGGCTACCCGATGCAGATCAAGATCAACTTTCTGTGCCGCGATTCGATCCTGGCGGCGCCGCTGGTGCTCGATCTGGCGCTGTTCATGGACCTGGCGTCGCGCGCCGGCATGTCCGGCATCCAGGAGTGGCTGTCGTTCTACTTCAAGAGCCCGATGGCGGCCAAGGAAATCTATCCCGAGCACGATATCTTCATTCAACTGATGAAGATGAAGAACACGCTGCGCTGGATGGAGGGCGAGAATCTGATCACGCACCTGGGCTTGGAATACTACGACTAGCGTCCGGGCGTGAGGGGCTGTAAGGAAATCCTGCGATCCGCGCAGCGGGAGCGTATTCAAGCCCGTAGGGCGGCATTCTGCTAGCCCGGTCCGTGGGGGCCGGGTTTGTAGCCGCCGCGAAGCCCCCTTCTTTGTTGCGTTTACGATCGACGATCGAACCAGGGCGAGAGCCGACGGTAGTGCGCAAACGGCTCCGCCTCCTCTGACGCCGGGCTGAAGCCCGGGGCTGATTCCTGCCGCGCCCCTTCAAGGCGGAAGTAGTGTGCATCCTGAGTGACGCACCACACTCGCCGCGATTCAACTTCGCCGCAAACCAAGAACGAGGCGACCGCTCGGGCGGTCGCCTCGTTCTTGGTTTCCATGGGGATTCGCTTACTCGTTGAGCGGCATCTGCATTTCCGACTCGCGCCAAGCGCTAATCTTCAGCCGCCTGCAGACCCAGCACAGGCCTTCGGATTCCTCCGAGGCGCTCTTATCTCCGCACACCCGGCAGGCGACCTTGGGCTGGTTGGGCGTCTCGAAGACGTAGCGGCCCTCCGGCGCGGCCAGGGCGTCTTCAAACAGCGAGGTGAGTTTGTCTTTTTGCTTCACGTTGTTCGGGCTTCCGCTTCGATCTTTACTATACGGGCAGTGGCCCGGCGTGTCTAGCCCGGGCGCGGCAACCTTGCGCGCGGACTCGGCGCGGCTCTGTGCTACGATAAGGGCGCTTGAGAGGCCTTCCATTGGCGGAAAAACGAGGACTGCGCGCCCCCCTGCGCGAGCATGGCATTCGGCTCACCAAGCAGCGCGAGCTGCTCTTTGAGTTGATCCACAATTCCTACAAGCATCTCAACGCGGACCAGCTCTACGAGCTCGCCAAGGCGCGCGACCCGAAGATCAACCGGGTCACCGTCTATCGCACGCTCAAGGTGCTCAAGCAGGAAGGGCTGGTCGACGAGCTCGACCTATTGCACGTTGAGGGCGACCAGCACTACTACGAGACGCGCCTGAAGCGCGAGCACGCCCACGTCGTCTGTCTGCGTTGCGGCTCCGTGCAGGAGTTCTTCGGCGACCCGATCAAGGACCTCAAGCAGCAGATCGAGTCGACGTTGGGATTCAAGATTGAAATCGCCCGCAGCGAGATCGGAGGCTACTGCGCCGACTGCCAGAGCATGGAGATGGTGCAGGGCGAGTCGGACGCCGAATCCGACGCCGAAGACGCGGCTGAGGCCGAGCATTCCCCGCGCCGTCGCGCTCGAACCGGCGCCAAGACCGCCTGACGCCCGGCGGCGGGACCTAGCGGAAAGATCTCAATGCAGACGGCGGATCGTCCCGGCCGCTCCGGCCACGAGCCCTTGCTCCTGACGGTGGTCTCGCCCGAAGGCGACAAGGAGCAGGTGCGCGTCACCCGCAGCCCGTTCCGTATCGGGCGCCAACCCGACCGCGACCTCACCCTCAAGGACGCCCGCATCTCGCGCGACCATGCCGTAATTCTGCTCGAAGACGCCGCCTACTACCTGGAGGACTCCAAGAGCAGGCACGGCGTCTACCTCAACGGGGCCAAGGTTAAGCGAGCCCGGCTGCGCCCCCACGACCGTATCAGTTTTGGGGCTGACGACTCCTACGAGATCGTAATCGGCGAGGACCGGCCGTCAGGAAGCGGCCCCTTGCTCGACAAGGTCGCCCACCTCCCCGCCGGTTCCGAAGGCACCGGCAACTTGAGCCGGCTCAGCGCCGTGCTCGACGTGGCGCGCGCGCTGCAGTCGGCCGGCTCGGTTGACGAGGTTCTGGCCGCCGCGGTCGATTCCGCGTTGGCGCTGACCGGCGCCGAACGAGGTTTCCTGCTGCTCACGGGCCGCTCGGACGAGCTCGAGATCCGCATCGCCCGCAGCAGCGACGGCAAACCCTTGGCCCCGGACGCGCTGCGCGTGCCCAGCGGCGTGATCGCCGAGGCGCTCAGCAAGCGGACGGATCTGTTTGCGATGTCGTTTGATCCAGACGGATCAGGCCGTACAGCGGAGCCCGGCGAGACGGTGCTGGCGCTGGAACTGCGCAGCGTGGTCTGCGTACCGCTGGTCAAGATCCGGCTCGGCGGGGCCGGCGAGACCCGGATGCTCTCCACCGCCTTGGACACCATCGGCGTGCTCTACATGGACTCGCGCCGTGTGGGCTCGGACCTGGGCCAAGGCGACAAAGAGCTGCTGCAAACCCTCGGGATCGAGATCTCGACCGTTCTTGAGAACGCCCGTTTGCTCGACGAAGAGCGCAAAAAGCACCACCTGGAGCAGGAGCTCCAGATCGCCCGTGAGATCCAGCAGGCGCTGCTGCCGACGAAGCTGCCCGAGCAGGGTTGGCTGGTGGCGGCCGGCAGCAGCGAGGCCTGCTTCCAGGTTGGCGGCGACTACTACGACGTCATGGAAATCAGCAAGCAGCGGTGGGGCGCCGTGCTGGCCGATGTGTCCGGCAAAGGGGTCTCGGCGGCGCTGCTCAATTCGCTGCTGCAAGGAGCTTTCTTCTCAGCGACCGCCTCGCAATCCAATCTTTCCGACAGCGTCGGGCGCATCAACAATTATGTTTGCGAGCGCTCCCGCAACGCGCGGTTTGCAACGGTCTTCTGCTGTCTGATCGACCGCGACGGCCGGATGCAGTGGCTCAACGCAGGCCACTGCGACGGCTTGCTGGTCCGCGCGGACGGGCGCCTGGAGAAGCTCGCGCCCAGCTCGACGCCGATCGGGCTTTTTCCCAATACCGAGTTTCCCGCTCAGGAAGCGAAGCTGCAACCCGGCGACCGGCTGGCGCTGTATTCCGACGGCGTCTCCGAGGCGGCCAATTTCTCCGGCGACCGCTACGGCGACGACCGCCTGGCCGCGGTGCTGGTCGACAACCGGGCGTTAGGTCCAATGGACCTGCACCGCAAGCTGATTGAAGAGATTGGCGCCTTCACCCAGGGCGCCGAGCAAAACGATGATCTGACGCTGCTGGTGCTGGGCTATGAAGGCTCGTAACCCAGCACCAGCAGCGTCAGACACTCTTGGCGCAGGCGCCTACGCCTGCCGCCTCGACCCCCAGATCGAGGCCCTTGGCGTCCGCTCGGAAGGTCGGCTCGAAAGCCGACCCTGCGGGCTTCGTCACTGCCCGCGCCACGGGCGGCCTTCCGGCCGCCCCTACAGTTTTTCCCGCAGGAACTCCACCAACGCCTCGAACGCCTCGACCGAAAAGCTGTGCTCGCCCGGCTGCTGGTGGACCCGGAAGGCGTCTCCGGCGTCCGCCTGCTCGTAGGCCGGCCGGACGCGCTCCACAAAACGGTCCACGCCCTCGCGTGGCATCGCGATGTCTTCCGTCGGCGCCCACAGCATCAGCGGACGCGGAGCCAAGGCGGCGGCGAAATCGCCCTGATCGCCCTTTTGCAGCATATCCGGAACCCACCAGTAGGTCCCGTGATAGTTGACTCGCTCGCCTTGCTCCATGAAGGTCCGCAGTGAGCCGACGCCGCCGCAGATCGGCGCGGAGAGCTTGACGCGGTCGTCCAGCAGCCAGACGTAGAAGGCCGTGATGCCGCCGAACGACAGCCCCGTGGCGGCGATGCGCTCGGCGTCCACCTCGGGCCGCTCGCCCAGGTAGGTCACGCCTTGGCGGATCTCGTGGAGGACGGCGCCCATCGCGGTGCGGCCTTGGATGAGCAGCAGGTTGGCCTGCGTATTGATTGGCAGCCCGCGACTATCCAGACCCCGCTGCGTGATGGCCAGCGCCACGTAGCCCTGTCGCGCCATCTCGCGCGCCCAGCCGAGCAGGCGCTCGTGCGGCGTGTCGGCCCCGAAGCGAACCCACTCGCCGGGGCCGAACTGCTCGGTCGCCATCGACTCTCGGCTGCCGCTGGATCCGTGCAGGCAGACGACGGAGGGCAGCCGCTTGCCGTCCGAGTCAGCCGGCCGGATCAGGAACGCCGGAACGATCTCGCCGTCGAGCGACTCCCACGACAGGTCCTCGACGATCACGTCGCCTTGGCGCTCGACCGACGCTACCCGGACCCGGACCTCGGGCGGCGCCAGCGGAACCTTGAGCAGGTCGGCGAACGTTTGGCGCGCGACCCCGGCGAACGGCGTCGGCTGGGCCAGGGCCTGAGCGGCCAACAGCGTTATGAGGAAAGCGAGGCGGAGCACGTCAGCCATTCTGGCACGGCTTCGGTCGACTTCACCAATACAGATGCACGGCCGCCGTCAAGTTCCGCGTATCGTAGTGCGCGCCGTGGGGGGCCGGATCGACCACGGCCGCGACGAACAGCACCGGTCCCTTGGCGTTGGCAGGCCGCTTGAAGCTCAGCCGGCCTTTGCCGTCGGACTTGTCGAACGGCTCGGCTTGCGCGTCGCCGGGCCAGACGACGCCGACCTCGACGCCCTGGACCGGCTTTCCGTCGCGCATCACGGTAAACGCAAAGCCGTCGGCGACCGACTCCGCCAGCAGCTCCAGCGGCAGGCCGAGCGGCTTACCCAGTGTGACCTTCTCCGCTCCGATGCGGCCGAACGACGTCGCCGTTCGCCAGGAGTAGATCGAGCGGTCGGCGGTCGGGTGCGAATCCCGGCCGCCGGCCAGATAGGCGCCGTCAACCCGGCTGATCGGTCCGCGATCCTGCACGAACTGGAAACGGTGCAAGCCGGCTTCACGGGCTTCGTAAGGGGCGGACAGCCACTGGCCGCTGACTTGCGGCTTCAACGCGACGCGCTTTCCGGAGGGAGTGATGGCAAACGCTTCTCCGCCGTCGAATTTCAGCGGCGATTCGCTCTCTGAGATGTCGTGCCCGTTGCCGATACGGACCTCCGTGGTCTGGCCGACCGCCAGCTTGGCGGCGGGGCCTTCCATCCAGACGAAATGCGCCGACAGGACGCCCGCTGCGAGGGCGAAGGACGCGAGAAGAGAAGGGAGCTTTTGCATAGTGGGCCTCGTCGATTCAGAACAAGAGCTTGGCGCCGAACGTGAACTGGCGGCCTGGATCGGTATTGGCGATTCCGCCCAGCGGCTGCAGGAACGCGCCGACCGGCGCCGCGCCGTTGCCGAAAACGCGGTTGAACTGGTAGTAGTTGTTGCGGTTGAACAGGTTAAAGCCCTCCACCCGAAGCTCCACACGGATGTTCTCGCTGAGCGGAATCGGCTTCATGACGGCCATGTCGAAGTTGTAGTGCGGCGTGCCGCGAAAGGCGTTGCGGCCGAAGCCCGCCGGGCGGTCCACCACCGTGCCGTCGCCGTTGTTGTCCACGCCGGTCAGCGCGTTCACAGGCAGCCCCGAAGCCGCCACGGCGTAGGCCGAGACCCGCAAGCTCCAGGGAAGCTCCACGGAGCCGTTGGCCACGAAGCGGTGTCGTTGCAGGAAGTCGCTGGGGCCGCGCTCGCCGCGCTGCACGTCGTTCCACTCCTGGGGATTGGCGCCGAGGTGGTCGTCGGTGATGCTGTTCATCGCCGAGGCCCAGTTGTGGCTGAAGCCGGCGAAGTAGCGGTCGCCGAAGCGGCGATTCAGGTTGACGGTCAGCGAGTGATAGTTAGCCGTATTGCCGTTCGTCGTCACGCGGACTTGCCGGACGGGGACGCCCTGGTGGATTGAGACTCCGCGCTCGGGGTCAAAGAACGGCCGGGTGCGGTCGGCCTCGGCCACGGTGCGCGTCTGGCCGGCCGCGTTCCGGGGAAAGGGCGTGGGTTGGTTGATGTCGTACTGCAGGAACTGCTTCACGGTCAGCGAGCGCGTGACATCGGCTGAGAGTACCCAGCGGTCCGGCAGGCTCTTCTGGAAGCCCAGCGTAAGTTGCGTGGTGTACGGCGCCAGCAGCCTGTCGCCGCGCAGAGCCACGTTGCGGGGAGCCGCCGAAAGGCCCGTGGGAACGTCGTCGGGGGCGTAGCTGAAGGGGAAGGTCGGAAACGCCGGATTGTTCGGCGCGAGCTGGAACGTTGCGAACGGCGCATCCAGGCCGTTGAGCAGGAAGCGCTGCGTCAGGCCGTGGAAAAACGGCTGGTCGTAGTACATCCCGAAACCGCCCCGGATCAGCAGGCCGCCGCCGCCCAGCGGGTCCCAGTTGAAGGAAAAGCGCGGCCCGAAATTGTTCTTGTCGTCCAGCAGCGATTGGTAGTCGTAACGGACTCCCAGGTTCAAGGTCAGGCGTTGCGTGGCCCGCCAGGTGTCTTGGATGAACCCCGCCCACTGAGTCTGTCCGTAGCTGAGGTCCGCCACCCCGAAACGCTGGCTATACTGCAGCGGCTGCTCGCCGGGAGTGGGCGCGCCTCCGGCAAACTGGTAAGTCCCGAACTGGTCGAACTGCCGATCGCGCACTTTGCGGCGGATGAAGTCGCCGCCGGCCTTGATGGTGTGCGCGCCGGACTGCCACGAAAGCTGATCAGCCAGTTGGTAGACCTCGGTGCGAGCCGCCGAGAACGTGGCGGCGCCCTCGGTCGAATAACCCGGCCTCACAATGACGAGACCGGCCTCCAGCGGCTGGGAGCTGGAAGGGATGGCGTTGACGTAACCGGCGCGAAGCTCGTTGACGGTGCGGCCCCAGGTCTTGGTGTCCGTAAATTGGACGCCGGCGGCTTGGCCGACGGCCCTGGTGGCGGCGCTTGGTTGCAGCAGGCCGCCAATGCGATTGTTGGGATTGGTGTTCGTATCGCGGTGGCCGTTTAACCGTAGGGACATCCAGTGCGTGTCGCTGAGCCGATGGTCCAGCTTGACCACCGCCAAGTTGTCGCGCAGGTTGCCGATGTAGAAGTCCGGCCGCGGCGACGAGATGAACGAGCCGCGCTCTTGATCGCTGCGTTCATAGCTCGCAAACAGGAAGGTGCGATTGCTCGCCAGCGGACCGCCGGCTGCAAAGCCCTCTTGCAACAACTGGTTCGGGATGTGCATCGTCGCCAGCGGCGGGCGCGCCTGGATGCCGCTGGGACGAACCAGGAAGAAGCCCTCGCCGTGCCATTCGTCCGTACCGGACTTGGTGGTGGTAATGGTCAGGCCGGCGGAGGTGGAGCCGTGCTCGGCGTTGAACTGGTTGGTCAGCACGCGGAACTCGCGAACAGCGGTCAACGGCACGCGCTGGAGCGGCGTATTGTTGAACAACGTGTCGTAATTGGTGTCGCCGTCCAAGCGGTGCTGGGTATCACGAAAAGTGTTGGCATTGATCGAGAGCCGGTTCTGGGCGAAGCTGTCGCCGCCCAGCCCGGCGGGGTTGCGGACGCGGGCGTCGAGGAGGGCGAACCGGATGAGGTTGCGGCCGTTGGTCGGCAGGTCGTGCAACGCGCGGGCGTCCACGACGGTGGACAGCTCGGCTGAATCGCGCGCAACGCCCGGCGCCGCGTCGGACACGTCGATCGATTCCTGTCCCCCGCCGACGCGCAGGACCGGGGTGCGGGAAACGGCCTCGCCGCTGAGGATCTCGACCGCGGCCTGATACGGCTCGAAGCCGTCGGCGCTGACCTCCAAAATGTAGTCCGCGCCGGGTGTAAGGCGGACAAATCGGAATGAACCGTCAACGCCCGATTCGGCTCTGGCCGACACGGATAGGCGCTCGCTGGAGAGCTTGACGGCGGCGGCCGGTACAGCGGCCCCGGAAGGATCGGCGATCGACCCCTGCAGTGCGCCTGTGAGCGCGGTCTGGGCGCACAGCGAGGCTGCGCCGAGAGAAAGTACTACCGCTAAACAGCCGTAGCGAAAAATCCACATTGAGAGCCCCTCCTGAGAACTCGCCGATCGTAGCACATCCATCCCGTTAGTGCTACGACGCCGCCACTACTGTTTTTCCATACGGCGTTTGGGCGTTCAGCGGATTGCGGCTGGCGATGGGGCTCCGGAAGCTGTGAAATAATTCCACAAAGTACTTTGAACTGTGGCATACTTGAGAGTGTCAGACTCTCCCGCCGCCCCAGCTCCCCGCTACATTCCCATTGACCGCAAGCAGCTCCGCCTCGAACCCCTCGACGTCGAGCGCCTGATCGACGTCGAGCACCCCGCGCGCAAGATCTGGCGCGTGGTCGAGCAGCTCGACCTGTCCCGCTTCGACGCCGAGGTCCGCGCCGTCGAGGGCGTCGCCGGCCGGCCTTCGCACTCGCCCCAGCTCCTCGTCGCCGTCTGGATCTACGCCTTCTCGCGAGGCCTGCACTCGGCCCGCGAACTCGAGCGCCAAATGAACCGCCCCGGGTTCACCGGAGGCTGGTTGATCTGAGTTACGCCACCAACGCT
>CAYOPA010000139.1:0-11471 GCA_964405625.1 uncultured Bryobacterales bacterium | reverse complement strand
AGAACTTTGAGCTCCTCGCAGCAGTTCGGTCGGCCCAGCCGGCTGGCGTGGCTGGCGGGATTGTTGAGGTAGGGCTCGACGGCGCAACGGTCGCCGACGCCAATGCCGAAATTGTTCGGCGGGGCCTCGATGATCTCGACGCCGAGCTCGTGGCCCAGCACGCGCGGATAGGTGAAAAACGGCTGTCGGCCCGCAAATGCATGCAAGTCCGTCCCGCAGACGCCGATACGCTGAATTCTGACTAGGGCTTCATCCGCGCCGCGACGGGGCGCGGGCTGCTCGACGGCGGAAAATTCGCCGGGGTGATTGAGAATAATCTGTAGCATCCAGGCTCGATTCTAGCGAATCGAGCCTGGATGCGAAGAGTATGAATGCTCCTGCGTGTTCAGTTCCGAGTCGCCATGGGCTGAGTCGCCGCCCACTCGAGAACTTTGATCACGCGCTCGACTTGCTCGAGCTCCCGCCGCAGCTCAGACAGCCGTGATCTGACCGAGGCTTCGTCGCGGAAAGGGTCCGAAAATCGAGAAAGTCGCCGCTTCACGATTCCGTGGCACGACGAACGGGGGGACTTCGGGTGAGTCATGAAAATTATGCTCCGATGATTGGTTATCAAGGCTGTTCACTTCGTCCGAACGCCTCCTCCTTCTCTCGGCCCATGGCCTTGGGCCGATCCTGCGAATGGTTCCCGTCCAATAAACAAGAACAGCGAGAGTTATGATCTTCGTTTGTGGGTGCGATCAGCACTTTCGTACTAACAATAATGCCGGTGGGGAGCTAAGGCAACGTTTTTTGCGACATTCTTCCACAAGGGTAGGTCAAACGCCGTAGTAAGTCTAGGATAGCCGCATCAGGTCAGCGGCGCGGATCCCCTGAGGCGTCTTTCTCAAGGTCCCTAATCGCCTGAATCAGGACCTTGGACGCCCATGGTGTTGTGCTAAAAAACACTCTCGGTTCCAGCGCGGCGGAATCTCCCAAAAAGCGTCTCATCTCCGGCAGAGCCGGGCGGGCGCGCTCGCCCAAGTGCTGCAGAGCGTTGGCCGCCCGCAGCGAAATGTACTCTTGATCGGAACGCAATTGTTCGGCGAAGACCTGTAAACCCCGCTCGCAGTCTCCGGCCTCGCACACCGCCTGCGCGGCCGCGGCGCGCACCGACGGCCGTTCGTCGTCGAGGGCTTGGCGTAGCGCCTCGCGCGCCGGCCGCGCCGCCGGGCCCTGCGCCGTCAGGCCGACGGCGGCCCAATATCGCACTGTCGGATCGGCGTCCGCGAGCATTTCCGTCTGTTTGGGCACGGATTGGGCCCCTGTCCCAACCAGGTCCGCGGCGGCCAGAATGCGCTCCAGCGGATACTGCTCGGGGTCTGCCCGGACCGCTTCATGTGCCCGGCCGCCAAAGCGCAGCCACATCTCTTCCTCAGGCAGGAATCCCAAATCCTTTACGGCAAGAACCCAATCGCGGTGCGCTCGGCGCAGCTTCGTCAGCACCCCCGCGTAGGCCGCATCGTCGGCCAAATTGCGCATCTCGTCGGGGTCTTCGCGCAAATCAAAAACCTGCTCGCGCGGCTTCGTCTTGGCCATGTAGACCGCCGCCGGGCCCGCCAAGCCGCCGGCGCGCGAGAGCCGATGCCAAGCCTCCAGAAGCGGATTTGTGCTCGGATAAAGCCGCGTCTGATGGTGGAACCACGGCAAATGCGGAAAGTAGTTGCGAATGTACTTGAAGCGCCCGTCGCGCACCGAGCGGATCAGCTCGTAGCGCTCATCCATGCGGTCACGATAACCGTACACGAACTGCTTCGGAAAGCCCTGCCGGGCCGTTCCCAAGAACGGGGCGCCTTGGAAATGCTTGGGGATTTCCACCCCCGCCAAGCTCAAAACCGTCGGTGCGAAGTCGATGAACGCCACCAACCGTTCCACCCTGCCGCCCGCCGCGACCGGCGCCATCTGCTGGTACTTGCGCGGGAAGCGAACCATCAGCGGAACCCGCAGCGACGACTCGAACTGGAAGCTCTTGCTGCGCGGCAGACCCGTGCCGTGGTCGGCGTAGAAGAAAACGATCGTCTCCTCGGCCAGCCCGTCGGCTTCGAGCTGCTCTAAAACGTCGCCCACGATACGGTCGGCATATGTCACATTGTCGGCGTAACGCCTGAGAACGTCGCGCGCTTCCGGCGTGTCAGGATAGTACGGTGGGACTATCGCCTTGGCAGGGTCGTGGCGCTGGTCGGGCTCGAGCGAGGCGCGGCGGGATTCCCAGTCAATCCAGGGCTGATAGACCTGGCTCGAGTGCGTCTCCATGATGTTGATGACGGTGAAAAACGGCTTGTCGCCCCTGAGCCGCCAGCCATTCTCGCGCCAGTCGTTGTTGTTGGCGTTCCAGGTGGAGTCCGGGGCGATCCAGTTGTAGTCCTGCTTGGCGTGGTTGGAGGTGTGGTAGCCGGCCTGTTGCAGATACTCCGGGAAGCCCTTGACGAATGGCGGCGGCAGACCCTCGGAGCGCATGTGGTGTGTTCCGATAGCGGGCGGGTACATGCCGGTGATGAGCGTGGAGCGCGCCGGAGCGCAGGAGCCGGCGTTGGAGAAAGCCCTCGTATAGACGGCGCTCTGGCCGGCCAGCCGGTCAATGTGCGGCGTCACGGCATAGGGGTCCCCGTAGCAGCCGAGCTCGGGGCTGAGGTCCTCGAGAACGATCCACAGGATGTTGGGCCGGTCCGCCGCGGACAGCCAACCGGTAGCCAGGAGAACGATTGCCGCCAAACGAAGCGTCACGTCGTTATGCTGTACCGGAACCGTCCGTCACCGCAAGCTCACCAGTGGGAGCCTGACCGCGTAGGGGCGGCTGGAAAGCCGCCCAAGACCGGACGAAGCTCGAAATTCAACTGGCTTCGGGCGGCCTTCCGGCCGCCCCTACGCGAGCGCCGCCGCACGGCGCTGTCGGGGTGAGCGGGAGCTCGCCCAAGCCCGCACGAGCCTCGGGCGTCAACTAAATCTGGAACGACCACTCGCGCACCGTCTCCGGCTGCACCCACTCCAGCACTCCGGCGATCTGGTGCTCGCGCCAGTAGGCGGGCCAGTCGATCGTTTCCGGATCCCAGGGCAGCCGTTCGCGGTCGGCCGGAGCCAGCTTGGCAAACCCTTTGCGCATGTTGGCGGCCTCAAAGACGTAGCTGTTCTCCAGGATGAACGGCAGGTACTGGTCGATGACGCCCTCGCGAAAGCCGGCTTGCAGGCCCAGCTTCCGCATCTGACCCGACTGGGTCTGCAACCAACTCGCGCCGGGTAGCGAAGCGCCCTCCAGCCTCCGCCTCCATGCATCCAGGCGCCGCTGCATCGATTCGGCGCGGCGCTTGGTTCGTTCGGTCGCCGCCCGATAGCCGGGACCGTCGAGCAGCCGAGGCTCCTCGACGCGCTTTCCCCGCCTGCGGGCCTCGTCGGCCAGCAACGCCAGCAGCGGCTCCATCGGATACGGATTCACGTCCGCGGAGGCCAACTGATAGACCGGTTCGCTCTCGCCTTCCAGCAGCAGCGCCGAGGCGATCAGGATGCCGGCGGCGATCAGGTCGACCGGCACGATCTCCAGCGCCAGATCGGGCCGCGCCGGCCAGTCGCGCATGCCGCTGAGCGCCATCAGCACCAGCGGCGCCGCCGTGCGTCCGCCCTCCACCCAGCCGGGGAAGGGGAAACGGCGCGCGCTCTCCACAATGGCCGGCCGCACGATCGTCGAACGCACCCTTGTCCGGCGCGCGAGCAACTGCTCGGCGAGGCTCTTGGAGTAAGTGTAGGTGTTGACCCAGCCCCAGCGTTCGGCGCGCTCGCGGCCGAGCTGCGTGAGCTGCTCCAGCGTGGCGCGGTCGCGACGCGAGCCCTGGGCCGTGATCGCATCAACCTGCTCGCGCAGCGCCCGGATCTCGTTGTCGGGGTCGAAGGCGTGGTCGTTCTCGCCTCGCCGACGGGGATGGAAGCCGTCGATGGGTTCGCCTTCTTCAATCAGCCCGTCGGCCCGCCCGGCGACGTAGCAGGTGGAGATATGCGTCAGAGCGGCCCCCAGCGCCTCGGCCAGGTCGGCGGCGTGCTTGGTGGCGTCGACGTTCGCTCCGAGCGCCTGATCGACCGGCGGGAAGAACTCGACCAGCCCGGCGCAGTGAATGATGAGCGAGACGTCGCCAAGCGCGGCTGGCCGCAGACCCAACAGCGGCTGCGACGCATCGCCCTCCCACACCTGAACGCGCTCGGTGAAGAAGGCGCGGCCGTGCGATTCCACCAGCGGCTTCAGCGCCGGGGAACCGAGGATGTCTTCTTCAAATCGCGCCTGGGCCGAGCGGCCTCGGCTGGAGCGCAGCAGCAAATGCAGCCGCCGGACCTCGGGGTAGCGATCCAGCAGCATCGCCAGGATGATTTTGCCCAAAAATCCGCCGCCGCCGGTGAGCAGGATCTCCCGGTCCGCGAAGGTGCGCTGCACGTTGATCATTTCGCTGCGTAGGAACGCTCGGCGGCGCGCCCAATCCCGAACGATATCAGAATCCGGCGCCGCTAACTCGTTCGATCCGCTGTGCTAGCCTGACCTTAATGGGCCGTCCGGCCCATTTGAGGATTCCCTTGTGTTTTTGAGCCTTGAACAGCGGCTGCGCGACGCCGTCGCGGCCCACATCCGCCAGACCTACGACATCGACGCGCCGATCGTGGTCGAGTCGCCCAAACAATCGCAGTTCGGCGAGCTGGCGCTGCCCGTGAGTTTCGCGCTGGCGAAGTCGCTGAAGCTGCCGCCGCGCAAGATCGCCGAGCAGATCGTCGCCTCGTTGCCGCCCATCGAAGGCGTCGCCGGCATGGAGATCGCCGGGGCCGGATTCATCAACGTGCGCTTCGACCGCGCCGCTTACGCCGCCGGCCTTCGCAAGCCCAAGCCCAAGACCGAAGCGGCGGGCGAAAAGATCATCGTCGAGCACACCAACATCAACCCCAACAAGGCGGCCCACATTGGCCACCTGCGCAACGCCGTGCTCGGCGACACGCTGGTACGCATGGAGCGCGCCCTGGGCAAGAACGTCGAGGCGCAAAACTACATCGACAACACCGGCGTGCAGGTCGCCGACGTGGTCGCGGCCTTCCAGTTCCTCGAAAAGAAATCGACCGCCGAGGTCCAGGCGCTGATCGACGACCCCGCCGTCCGCTTCGATTTCCTTTGCTGGGACCTTTACGCGCGGATCTCGCAGACCTACAAGGACGAGCCGCGTTCGCTGCAATGGCGGGCGGCGACGCTCAAGGCGATCGAAGAGGACGAAGGCGAGCTCGCCAACCTGGGCCGCATCGTCTCCGAGGCGATCGTCAACTGCCACCTCGACACCATGCTGCGGCTTGGCATCGAGTACGACGTGCTGCCTTGCGAGAGCGAGATCCTGCACATGAAGTTCTGGGCGGCGGCCTTCGAGCTGCTCAAGCAGCGCAAGGCGATCCACCTGGAGACCGAAGGCAAGCTCAAGGGTTGCTGGGTGATGCCCGCGTCGCTGTTTGACGAAGACCACAAGGAGAAGGAAGAGGGCGAGGAGGACGACCAGTTTGAGCAAGACAAGGTGATTGTGCGCTCGGACGGGACGGTCACCTACGTCGGCAAGGACATCGCCTATACGCTATGGAAGTTCGGCCTGCTGGGCCGCGACTTCTACTACGAGCCGTTTCGCGATTACCCCTCCGGCCACCGCGCCTGGCGCTCGATCAGCCGCGATCCCGGCTCGCCCACGCCTTCCTTCGGCGACGGCGAGGGCGTCTTTAACGTCATCGACGTGCGCCAGTCCTACTTGCAGGAGGTCGTGAAGGCCGGCCTGAAGGCGCTGAGCTACGAGGCCGAGGCGGAGAAGTTCGTCCACTTCAGCTACGAGATGGTGGCCTTGTCGCCGCGCTGCTGCGTTGAGTTGGGCATCGAGCTCTCCGAAGAGGACAAGCGCCGCCCGTACGTCGAGGTCTCGGGCCGCAAGGGCCTGGGCGTGAAGGCCGACGACCTGATCGACCGGCTGATCGCCGGCGCCCTCGAAGAGGTCAGCAGCCGCCACACCGAGCTCAGCAAGCACGAGCAGGAAAAGATCGCGCGACAGATCGCCGTCGGCGCACTGCGCTACTTTATGCTGCGCTTTACGCGAACCACGGTGATCGCGTTTGATTTTCAGGAAGCGTTGAGCTTCGAGGGCGAAACCGGCCCGTACGTGCAGTACGCCGCCGTGCGCGCAAGCAACATCTTACGCAAGCTCGGCGAGCGTGGCGAAGAGATCCCCGATTTCGACGCCGAGCTTAGCGACGAGGCCCTGGCGCGGCAGGTGGAGAACGAGGACTTCTGGCAACTGCTGCTGAGCGCCTCGCGCATGGAATGGACCATCGAACGGGCCATCGCAGCGGGCGAGCCGGCGCAGTTGGCGCGCTACGCCTTCCAGGTGGCGCAGACGTTCAACAACTTCTACCACCAGCACCACATTCTCAATGAGACGGATCGCGAGCGGAAGGTCTTCCTGCTGTGGATGACGCAGTTCTTCCGGCGCGAGCTGAGGGCTTTGATGGACGTGATGGGCCTGCCGACCCCTGAATACATGTAGGGGCGGCCGGAAGGCCGCCCAAACCAGTTGAAATCCCAGAATTCGTGCGGTTCCGGGCGAGCTTCCGCTCGCCCCTACGCCCACGCCCGGGACGGCGCCACGTTGGCGGCCCAAACGCCCCCTCACGAAACGGCGGCGTAGGGGCGGCCCGAAGGCCGCCCAAACACAGTTGCGGCCGGATCAGTCCGCCACGCAACGGTTGCGCAGCTCGCCCAGGCCCTCAATCTTCACCACGGCTTCGTCGCCCGGCTGCATGAAAATGGGCGGCTTACGCGCAAAGCCCACTCCGGGAGGCGTGCCGGTTGAGATCACGTCGCCCGGCTCCAGCGTCATCACCGTCGAAAGATAGTTCACCAGATAAGGGATGTCGAAGACGAACTGGCTGGTGTTGGAATCCTGCAAGGTCTTGCCGTTGAGGTCGAGCGAGATGCGCAGGTTGTGCGGGTCCTCGATCTCGTCCTTGGAGACCAGCGTCGGCCCCATCGGCCCAAAGGTGTCGAACGTCTTGCCGATGGTCCACTGGCTGGTGGCGAGCTGGTAGTCCCGGGCGGAGACGTCGTGGACGATGGTGTAGCCGAAGATCACGTCCTTCCAGTTTTCGGCGGGCACGTCCTTGCAGCGCTTGCCGATGACGAAGGCGAACTCGGCCTCGTAGTCCACTTGCTTGGAGACCGACGGCAGCACGATGTTGTCGCCGTGACCGCAAACGGCGTTCGGGTACTTCGTGAAGACGGTCGGCAGCTCGGGGATGTCCATGCCGGACTCGATGGCGTGGTCGCGGTAGTTGAGGCCGATGCAGATGAACTTGTCGGGCTTTGGCACCGGCGCAAACAGTTTGACCTCTTCGAGCGAGGGCGAGCTGGGATCGGAAAAGAGCCCATCGGCTTTTTCGATCGCGGCGTCGCCGTCGCGCAAGAAGCTGATGACGTCCGCGTAGCCGATCGCCTGGAGCGAAACGACGCGTCCGTCAAGAACAATGCCGGCCGCGGGCGCCGCGCCGTCGTGGGAATAGGTCACCAATCGCATGGATGGTCCAGGATAGCAGGAGCGGGGAGATTGATGCTGACCACGCGTTAGTCGCGTCGGAATCGGCTGAAGTTTTCGATGGGACTGATCAAGCTTCTTGATGTCGAGGGCTTGGCGGTAGCGCGGATGAACTTCCCACTTGACATTGAGGTCTTCATCCATCCTAGTGGTCTGCGTCACAAATCACAGGCCGCAGTGGCATTTGCCACGTTCCAAGCGACGCCTCGATAATGTGCAAAGCGTGTGACGCAGCCCACTAGGTACGAGCTCAATCGATTCCTGGCAAGATCTGGTGTCGTGTTTCCGTCGCCCTGTGCGCCTCTTTCCAACAGGAGGACTTTCCAAGATGCAAGTCGAACAAGCTCAACAGCTCGCCATGCGCGTCGTCAGCGACATGGGCGGCGCCTTTACCATGGCTCTCGCCTATATCGGCGACCGCCTCGGCCTTTACCAGACCATGCGGCGGTCCGGGCCCGTGACGTCCGATCAGCTCGCCGCCATGGCGGGCCTCAACGAGCGCTACGAGCGCGAATGGCTGCGGGCCATGGTCGCCTCGGAGTATCTGGAGTACGACCCGGAAACCGAGCTCTACATGATGACGCCCGAGCAGGCCTCGGTGCTGGCCGATGAGGACAGCCCTTTCTTCGTGGGCGGCGGCTTCCAGTTGACCGCGCCTTCGATCTACAACACCCCGCGCGTGATGGAGGCCTTCCGCAACGGCGGCGGCGTCTCCTATCACGAGATGAGCGAGGACATCTCCCGCGGCATCGAACGCGTGTTTCGCCCCGGCTACCTGCATTTCCTGGTGAATACCTGGATTCCGGCCGTCGAAGGCTTGCAGGCCAAGATGGAGATGGGCGCGCTGGTGGCCGATGTGGGCTGCGGACGCGGCCAGTCGACCGTGCAGATGGCGAAGGCGTTCCCGAAGTCGCGCTTCGTCGGCGTGGACTATCACGCACATTCGGTGGAGGCGGCCGAGCAGCTTGCCGCCCGCAACGGCCTAAGCAACGCGATGTTCGTGCGGGCGAGCGCCGAGGACATGCCGGCCGAGGACCTCTACGACGTGGTGTGCAGCTTCGACTGCATCCACGACATGCCCAACCCGCAGGCCGTGGTCGAGCGGATCTACGCCACCATGGCCGACGACGCGGTCTGGTTGTGGGGCGAGCCCAACGCGTCCCACGAAGCGCATGAGAACCGCAACCCGATCGGCCGGCACTTCCACGCCGTCAGCCCGATGCACTGCATGACGGTGTCGCTGGCCGCCGGCGGCGCCGGACTAGGCACGGTGATCGGCGAGAAGGGCGCGCGGGAGTTGGCTGCGGAGGCCGGATTCACGCGCTTCAAACGGCTGGCCATTGAGGACCCGTTCAACCAGTTTTTCGACGTTCGGAAGTAGGTGTAAGCGTGGCGCGCGGCTCCAGCCGAGCCGCGTCGTCGCGTGCCGACGACGTTGTAAAACGTGCGGTTCTACGGCTGAATCAGCCCTTCGTCGGCGGAGGGGCCGTAGAGTGCGGGCAGGAAAATATTGTTCAGGCGCAGGTAGATAGTGAGCTGGCCGCGGTGGTGGATGATGTGGTTGACGACCATCGAGCGAACCACGGCCACACGGGGCATTTTGAAAAGCTCCCGGCCCTGATAGACCAGCCGCCAGGGTTGCATCAGATCGTCGTCGGAGGCGGCCCGCATGGCCCCGAGGAAGCCTTCGCGGTTGGAGTCAAAGGTCTCCAGCGCCTCCTCGGTCGAGAGGGCGTTGGGCGCCGGCGGGGTGACCGCCAAGTCAAGCTCCGAGGTGGTCAGGGTAATCAGGCCCCAGTGGGGCAGGTTGGCCAGGTGGCCGGCCATCCAGCCGAAGCTGCCGGATTTGTCGTGCGGCTGCCAGTCGAGCAGGTCGGTCGGGATGCGGGCCAGCGTCTCGCGCGTCTTGGCGAGCTCGAGCTCGATTTCAGGCAGCATGGAGGCGCTCAGGGACATGGCGGGGTCTCCTCAACGCGGAGTCTAGCAGCCCGCCCGACGCGCCGGTATACAATAACGTCGGATCGCCATGAAGCCGTTGCCGCTGTTTCTACTTGTGCTGCTGGGATTGTTGGGCGCGCCCGCCGGGCTGAGCGCCGCCGATGCCGACCGGCTGTTTGTGGATGTCGTCCAACCCGCGCTCAAGCAGCAGTGCCTGGGTTGCCACGGCGAGGGCAATACGTTCGGCAAGCTGGATTTGACGACCCGCGAAAAGGCTCTCGCCGGCGGCAATCGCGGGCCGGCCATCCTGCCGGGCGATCCGGGGGCGAGTCTGTTGGTGCAGGCCGTGGAGCGCGCCTCCGCCGAGCTCGCGATGCCGCCGGGCGGCGCCGACAAGAAGATGCCCGAGGAGACGATCGCGGCGCTCCGGGAATGGATCGCCGGCGGGGCGCCGTTCGCACGGGGCGAGGCGGCGCAGCGCTGGGATTTCGCGGACGAAGACACCTGGGCGTTCCGTCCCCTGGCCGACGTGCGGCCGCCCAGCGAAGGCGTGGACCCGGCCGGTGTCAAGACGCCGGCGGACGCCTTTGTGTTGGCAAAGCTGGCGGAAAACGGTCTCAAGCCGGCCCCGCGCGCCGACAAGCTGACCCTGCTGCGGCGGGTGAGCTTTGACCTGACCGGGCTGCCGCCGACGCCGGAGCAGGCCGATGCCTTCCTGGCGGATGACTCGCCGGACGCCTACAAGCGCCTGGTGGAGGGACTGCTGGCCTCGCCGGAGTATGGCGAGCGCTGGGGGCGTCACTGGCTGGATGTGACCCGCTACGCCGATACGTCGGGTTTTTCCAACGATTTTGAGCGACCCAACGCTTGGCGCTATCGCGACTACGTGATCCGCAGCTTCAATCAAGACAAGCCTTACAACCGATTCGTGCTTGAGCAGATCGCCGGGGACGAGATTTTTCCGGACGACCCGGAGGCGATTTTGGCGACGGGCTTTTTGAGGATGGGTCCGTGGGAGCACACCGGCATGGCGGTGGCGGCGGAGACGCGGCAGCTCTTTCTGGACGACGTGACGCACGCGGCGGGGCAGACGTTCTTGGCGCTGACGCTAGGCTGCGCGCGCTGCCACGACCACAAGTTCGACCCGATTCCGACCAAGGATTACTACTCCGTGCAGGCGGCGTTTGCGACGACGGCGTTCGCGCGGCGGCCGCTGGCGTTCCTGCCGGCGGAGCCCACGGACGGCTTTGAGCGCGGACGGGAGCGCTATGAGGAGATGATCGCGACGCTGGAGCGGCAGGCGGAGGAATTGCACGAGCTGGCTCGCCGTCGGCTGGCGGCGAAGGAGGGCGAGCAGACCGCCGCCCGAGGGAACACGGGCGTGCTGATGCGCCAGCTTGATCAGGAGGAAGCGGAGCTGGTGAAGCTGTTCCGCAAGCACATCTCGATCCACAAGGAATCGGCCGAGCGCTATGGGCCGTACGCGTTTTCCGTCAGCAGCGGGCTGCAGGAACCTTGGAACGACGTGGGGCCGAACGGAGCGAGCAGTTTCTTGAAAAAGGACGATTACATCAACGCCCGGACCCACGTGCTGGTGGGCGGCGACGTGCAGGCGCCGGGCGAACCGGTCAGGCCCGCGGCGTTGCAGGCAATGGAGCGCTACAGCTTGCTGCCGGCGCCCGAGATTCCGGAGACGGTGGAGGGTCGGCGGGCGGCGCTGGCTCGCTGGATCGCCGATGACCGCAATCCGCTGACGCCGCGCGTGATGGTCAACCGCATCTGGCAGTACCACTTCGGGCGGGCCCTATCGGCGGACGCCAACAATTTCGGAAAATCGGGCAAGCCGCCCACGCACCCGGAGCTGCTCGATTGGCTGGCGCGGTTCTTCATCGACCAGGGCTGGAGCGTGAAGGCGGTCCA
>CAYOPA010000138.1:8631-11481 GCA_964405625.1 uncultured Bryobacterales bacterium | reverse complement strand
CGGCCGCGAGATGGCCGGCTACGAGAGCTTCTACGACGCCGCCTACCAGATTCTTTCCGATGAACGCTGGCCGGCGGCCTTCCGTATCACGGCCGAGGACCGCGAGCGCTACGGCGACCACGCCGCCGGCATCGGCTGCATCCTGGCGCGCAACGTTTTGCAGGCCGACGCGGGCACGCACTACGTCCACATCTGCCACCCCGGTTGGGATCATCACGTCTCAATCTTCGACCGTGAGGCCAAGACTAGCCACTACCAGCTTTGCGCCGAGTTTGACCAAGCGTTTTCGGCACTGATGGAGGACCTGTCCACGCGCACGACGGCGGCCCGACCCGACAAGACGTTGCTCGACGAGACGCTGGTCGTCGCCATGAGCGAGTTCGGGCGGACGCCGGGTGCGCTGAACCCGATGGCCGGGCGCGACCACTACAACAAGGTCTTCCCGGCGCTGTTCGCCGGCGCCGGCGTCCAGCCGGGCCTCATCCTCGGCGCCAGCGACGCCGCGGGCGAAAAATGTCTCGATACGGGCTGGCATCGCAAGGAGCAGCCGCGCATCGAAAATGTCGTCTCGACCATGTTCTCCGCGCTCGGCGTGGACTGGACCAAGGAGATTCGCCCGACCCCGTCGGGCCGCGGCTACGCTTATGTGGACAAGCTCGGCGCTCCGGGCCTCATTCCCATCGATGAAATCTCGTCGATCTACGGCTAACCCGTTAGTAGGGACGGACATTCCTGTCCGTCCCCCACTAACCAAAGCCCTTCCAGCCATCTTCGCAGCCGTCCTGCTGGCCCTGGCCCCCGCCCAAGCCCAGGCCCCCGGCATGGCCTCCATCCCGGCCGGCCCGTTCGAGATGGGCCGCTCCCACGCTCTGCCCGACGACGGACTGCGCTGGTTCCCAGTGCTGTTACGCGACGATCAGCCGATCCGCACCATCGATCTCGACGCCTTCCAGCTTGACCGCCACGAGGTCGTCAATCGCGAATTCGCCGCTTTCGTCCGTGAGACCGGCGCCAAGCCGCCCTTCTACTGGCCCCAGGGCGAGCCGCCCGCTGGCAAGGAAGAGCAGCCTGTCGCCAACGTCACTTGGGACGAGGCGCGCGCCTACTGCGAGTGGCGCGGAAAGCGTCTGCCCACCGAAGCCGAGTGGGAAAAAGCCTGTCGCGGCGGTCTGGACGAAAAGAAATACCCCTGGGGCGACGACGACTGCTCCAAGGAAAGGGCGCATTACAACTCAGTCGACGGCCCGACAACGGTCTGCTCCCACGAGCCCAACGGCTACGGGTTGTGCGATATGGCGGGTAACGTCTGGGAGTGGACGGCCGACTGGTACGCGAGGACGTGGTACGAGGACGCCCCCGCCAAGGACCCCAAGGGTCCGGCCACGGGCGAATATCGGGTGTTGCGGGGCGGCTCCTGGGCCGACGTGGAGAAATTCCTGACCTGCGCTCATCGAAGCTACGCCCGGCCCATCGAACGCAGCCCAAACATCGGCTTCCGCTGCGCCGCCGACTAGTGTCCTGTCTCTGACGTTCGTACACAAGGAAGGGGCGGTGCAGCGGTAGCCCCGGGCTTCAGCCCGGGGAATTCAGGACGCCGCAGCTCCCATTTCTCCTGGCTGAAGCCCGGGGCTGGTGACCGCGTCGCCCCTACTTCTTCGCCACAACCCGCGAGGGATCGTCGAGCAGATCCTGCGCCGCCGGCAGCGCCTCCAAAGCCTTCTCCACTTCCGGATCGAGCTCGTAGTAGACCTGCTCGCCCTGCTCCAGATCGTAAGCGGAAACGTAAACCTGTCGCTTGATGTAGCGCTGGATAAAGCTTGTGTTTTCAGCGAACTTGGCCTCGTCAAACTCCACGCCCTCGTGTTCGAGGAACTGCCGGAACTCCTCCACCACTGCGTCGGTCGGCTCCCACTTTTCGGGCATCGATTCGCGGTCCAAGGTGTACTTCTGGGCGAAGTTCTCAAACGCGTAGGCTCGCAGCAGGGCGATCTGGAAATCGTTGAAGCGCTCGGCGGTCACCAAGATGTCCGGCTCGATGCCTCCGCCCCCGTAGACCTGGCGGCCATGGTCGGTGAGCTTTACCTCGTCATGAACCGGCTTGTAGCGATCGTTGCACGGGTCGCCGTAGTAGTCGACCATCGAGACGCCGTCATAGCGCCGCTGGATCAGCCGGCCGCTCGGGGTGTAGTAGCGAGCGGTCGTCAGCGCCAGCCCGGAGGTCTCGCCCAGCGGGTAAACGGTTTGCACCAAGCCCTTCCCAAAGGTGTTGGCGCCGATCACCAAGGCGCGGTCATGATCCTGCAGCGCGCCGGCGACAATCTCTGACGCCGAAGCCGAGTTGCAGTTCACCATCACCACCATCGGGAAAGTACGTCCGCGGTTGCCGCGCTGCGCTTTGTAGGCTCGCTCGCTGGAAGCGCGTCCATAGTGCGAAACGATCGTCTGTCCTTTTTCCAAGAACTCGTCGGAGACGTAGACGCCTTGGCTGAGTAGACCGCCGCGGTTGTCGCGGAGATCCAGCACAAGGCCCTTGAGGTCTTGAACGCCGAGCTTATCGAGCGCCGCGTCGAGCTCCTTGCCGGTGTTCTCGTTGAAGCTCTCGATCTTGACGAAGCCGACGTTGTCGCGAAGGTTAAACGCAACCGGCACGCTGGGCCGCGGAATCGTCGCACGGGTCACCGTGACGTAGGTCAGGCCCACCCGGCCCGGCCGCTCATAGCCGATCTCCACGTCCGTGCCCTCGGGGCCGCGCAGGCGGTTGGCGACCTCGGTGGAGCTCAGCCCCTCCATCTTCTCCTTCTGCACCTCGACGATGATGTCGCCCGGCCGCAGGCCCGCCCGATAGGCCGG
>CAYOPA010000138.1:0-8621 GCA_964405625.1 uncultured Bryobacterales bacterium | reverse complement strand
AGTGCGGACATTACCGCCTGTGCAGTCTGACGGCGACTGGCGGACTCGCCGGGGTCTTGGGGAAGGGATGCACCACAACAGTCTGGCCGTCGCGAGGCTGAATCGTCATGCCGACGCCGGCGTAGCGACCGCGTTGATCGTCCCGTAGACGCTCATAGGACTCCGGATCGAAGAACTGCGAGTGCGGATCAAGCGCTTGCAGCATCTGCGGGATGGCGCCCTGGTAGATCGCTTTTTCAGCCTCTACCGGGTCGGCGTATCGCTGCTCGACGGTCGCCAGCACTTGGCTGAGCTGCCGGAAGCTCTTTTTGATGTCGTCATCGGACGCCGCCGCGGCGGCCACGCCGAGGCGCGGACCAAACAGCCCGCCGGCCAGGGCTCCGGCCAGCAGAAGGGTGGGGAGCAGGAAGAGGCTCGTGCGTTTGGAGGAGTGCATGGTGCTACGTATCGGTCCCTACCGCGCGCGGCGGGTGAATCGCGCTCAGTATATCAGCCGCCGGAAGGTCTGGCGATGTGACGCCGCTCGATGGGGCAAGGTTTCTTCGGCGACAGGCTCCGGCGGCGATCCCGGCGCCACGGCTCGAGCCCATGATAACCTGAACGGTAGCGCTGGCCGGTCGTCCAATGGCAGGACATATGGTTTTGGTCCATAGAATGGGGGTTCGAATCCTCCCCGGCCAGCCAATCCCCCTCACCCACGAACCGGGTGCTCTCTTCGTCGAAGCCGCGGCGCCCCCGGAGTCCCGCGGTGAAGTCCAGACTCAGGACCGGCCCGTCAGTTCCCGAAGTCTTGCTTCGAGGAGCGGCCCGCGTGCTTGGCTCGCCGCGTCGGGCAAGAGGAACCCGGCAAGCGCTTCCGTGAAATTTCGACAGTCAAGAAGCGCTCGCACCTCGGAGGCGATGTAGGCGCGCTCTTCGGGGGTGGCGCCCGCGAGGTCATTTCGTGATCCGTGGACGGCCATCGACGACTGCGACGATATCTTCGAGGTCGTGGCCGGCGTCAACGTCATCGCCCCGCTTCCCCGGCTTCGCGGGCCGACTCTGGTATCATGCGGACGCAGAGCCCAGGAGAGCCCCATGTCCCAGAATCGACGCCAGTTCGTACAATCCGCGGCGGGTCTCGGCCTCGCCGCCGCCGCCGGAGCAGCCGTCAAGCCCGGCGACATCCCGACGCGCAAATTCGGCAAGACCGGGGTCGACGTCACCATTCTGGGGCTGGGCGGAGCGCGCGTCGGCAACATGGCCAACGAGGCCGACGCCATCCGGGTGATTCGGCACGCGCGGGAGATCGGGATCAATTTCTTCGACAACGCCGCCGCCGGAGCCTACGGTCTGGGTCAGAATCGCTACGGCGCGGCGTTCGGCAAGGACAACAAGGATCTTTTCTACACCACGAAGACGCGCAACCGCAGCTACACGCAGTCCGAGCTCGACCTGAACCAGTCGCTAAGCCACTTCCGGCGCGACTACATTGACCTTTACCAGGTCCACAACGTCATCAACGACGAGGACATCGACTTCGCCTTCGGGCCGCGCGGCGTGATGGAGATGATCGAGAAGGCGCGCAAGGACGGCAAGGTCCGCTTCGTCGGGTTTACGGGCCACACCAACCCGCACGTGCTGCGCAAGATGCTGGGCCTGTACGACTGGGACTCCGTGCTGATGCCGCTGAGCGTGACCGACGGGGCGCGCGCGAACTTTTCGTTTGAGCGCCAGACGCTGCCCGCTGCCGTGGAAAAAGGCCTCGGCGTCCAGGCGATGAAGGCGACCGGCGTGGGCGCCATCGAAGGCGAGGGGATCTCGACGCTCGAAGAGTCGCTGCGCTATGTCTGGTCGCTTCCGATCCACACGGCCGTCCTGGGCTGCACATCGATCGAGCAGCTTGATACGGATGCCAAGATCGCCATCGCCGCCGAGAAGAACCGGCTCAGCGAGACCGACCGCAAAACGATCCAGGCCAAGTGGGCCGGCGCGGACTTTGCCAAGCTCGAGCCGTGGAAGGTGGACAACTCGCAAAAATCGCTGGCCTCGGCGCCGCGATATCTGGGTGCCTGATTCGACTTGTTGGCCTACCGCGAAGGCCGATACTCGCCAATCTCCATCACCGGGTCCGGGCCATGCCCCTCCGGAGTCTTGATCACCTGGATCACCTTGCGCTCGGCGACCGAGACCACGTCAATCTGATCGTCGTCCTGAATCCCAGCGAAGGCGTACTTGCCGTTCTTGGACAGCGAGCACGACAACGGATGACCGCCCAGCTTCACGCGGCCCGTCTCTTTCAGGCTTCCCACGTCAGCGAAACCCATCTCGTCGCCCTCGCCGCCGATCGAGTACACCAAGGTTTTCTGGTCCGGCGTGATCACGATGCGGTTCACGCCCACGCCGTTGGGGACCCGAATCTCGCCGACGGCCTTCCGCGCGCGGGTGTCGATCACCTGAATCGTCGCGCTGCCGGAGCAGGTGACGTAATACAGCGAGGAGTCAGCGTTCAACACGCCGCCCTGGGGCCGTGCGCAGCCCTCAATCAGCTCCAGCCTTCCGCCGGCGATCTCGACCGCGCCGATGGTTTCGCTTCTCGAGTTGGATGCGAAAGCCCACTCCGCCCCGGGGCCGAACATCACCAGATGCGGCGCCTTGCCGCCGTTGTCGTAGGACCGGACAACGGCTTGCGAGTCCAAGTCAATCAAGAAAATCGAGTCCGGGTTCTCGCTGGTCACGATCATGCGGCGCGTCGCCGGGTCGATCGACATGCCGTGCGGCCGGCGGTAGGGGCTGGTGGGAATCACGGCGACCCGCTTGCGGTCCACGATGTCCACCACGGAGATGGTCGCGCCGCCGGGGCCTTCGTAGTCCATCCACAGCACGCCGTTGTCGGTGACGTAGAGATGGCGGCCGTCGCGGTCCAGAAGCATCTCGTGCGGCGTCTCGCCCACGGGGACGCCCGCAACGCGCTCGCCCGCCGAGGTATAAAAGGCGACCTGCGAGGCCTTTTTCTCGACGACAACGAGCGCGGGCTCCTGCGCCGCCGCCATCGGAACCAGAAGCGCGGTCGAGAGAATCAGAGCCCTGGACGTCAGTCCAGGGTCAGCCAGGAAGCCGCTCATCCTTCGCATCGTCACTACTCCAACAGCAGCGCCGGATCCGGCCCGGCGCCTTCCTTCGTGCGCACCGTGTGCAGGATCGTCTGTCCAGGCACGTCAATCACGTAACAGACCCCTTCGTCCTGGGCGCAGCTAGTGGCCGTCACGCCGTCCGCCATCATCTCCAGCGAAACCGAGGCCCCGGCGAGCTTCACCTGGCCGATCTCTTTCATCGTCTCCAGATCGGCGAAACCAACAGCCCCGTCGCCGAAAAGCCCATAAGCGATCGTCTTCTGGTCGCCGGTCAACGCGCAGCGTACCGGCGACTTGCCGGTGGGAATCTCGCCCAACACCTTCCACTCCGCCGTGTCGAGAATCACGATCTTGTCGGCGTCGCGGTGGGCGACGTACAGTTTGGAGCCGTCCTTGGACAGTGTCGAGCCCTCGGGCCGGTCGCCGGTCTCAACGAGCTGATGCTCGCCCGTGGCGAGCTCGATCTTCGCCACCGTGCGCGAGCGGGCGTTTGAAACATAGCCATAGGCTGAATCGTTCGAGCACCGCACGATGTGCGGCGTCTCGCCGCCGGTGGGATAGTTGCGGACAGCCTTGGTGGCGCGATCGATGATCAGCAACTGGTCGGGGCTCTCGGTGGTGACCAGCAGCTTGCCGTCGGCGCACAGCGCCAGACCGTGCGGCCGATAGTACTCGCCCAGGTCGTAGGAATCGATCTTCCGGCGCGCCGCCATGTCGATCACGGAGACTTGGTTGCCGCCCTTGCCCGCGTTTTCGATCTGCATCACGCCGTTGTCGGTGACGTAGAGCGTCGAGCCGTCGGGCGAGAGTACGATCTCATGCGGGTGGTCGCTGACCGAAGTCTCGGCCAGCAGCTCGCCTCCGAGCGTATACCAGGCGACGGATTTGAAGGCTTTCTGGGAAACCAGCAGGACCGGACCGGTCGACTCCGCGGCCTCTTCGGCCTGCGGCGGGGCGGTTTCGCCGCCGCAGCCGATCAGCAAAACAACGAGAAGGGAAGCGATGAGTCGTGCCATCGCACAGCAGCTTACCACGCCTGGCGCGGCGTTTCGCCCTAGTTTACCCGGCCGGAATAGCTGCCGTCGGCCGTGTTGATCTTGATCCGCTCGCCCTCTTTGATGAACGGCGGCACCTGGATCACCAAGCCGGTCTCCATCTTCGCGGGCTTGGTCACGTTCGTCACCGTGGCGCCCTTGATGCCCGGCTCGGTCTCGACGACGTTCATCTCGATGATCTGAGGCAGATCCACCGAAAGGGGCTTCTCTTCATAAAACTGCACGGTGACCGAGGTGTTCGGCAGCAGGTAGCCCACCTGATCGCCAAGCTGATCGGCGTTGATGCCGGTTTGCTCGAAGGTTTCCGTGTTCATGAAGTAGTAGATGTCCCCGTCGTTATAGAGGTACTCCATGTCCTGCGTGTCCAGTTGCACCCGCTCGACGAAATCTTCCGACGAGAAGCGATTGTCGAACGCCGAGCCGGTGCGCACGTTGCGCAGCCAGACGCGGACAAACCCGCGCAGGTTGCCCGGCGTGCGATGCTCGGTCTTGAGCACCTGCATGAGCTCGGCGTTGAACTTGATGAGGTTGCCTGGACGCAACTGGGTCGCTTGAACTTGCACGGGAATTTGAGCCTCTGGGAAGAATCGGGTCGACTACCCCCATTGAGCCTGGGGCGATCCTGCTTCTGTCCATCAAGTATATCAGCGGCCGGGGGCCGCCCGATAGCGCCGGCCCCGGCCGCTTGCTACACTCGGCCCGTCGGCTCCCGTGGAGGCATGCTGTGAACGCAACCGAATGGGCGTCGGTCGTCAACCGCACGATCGAAGCGCAGATTGAAAGACTCGTCGCGCTGGCTCCGAACCTCGCGGCGGCGGCCGTGATCATCGCCGTCGGTTGGCTGTTGGCCGCCTTGGCGCGGATCTTGGTGCGGCGCTTCGTCGGAGCGGTCGTCGAGCGGCTGTCGCAGCGCGTCGACCTGCAACGCGGCATGGAGCCCGGCGGGCTGCACGCGCGGTTGCCCGCCATCACCGCCCAGGTCATCTTCTGGGCCGTACTGCTGCTGTTCCTCGGGGCGGGTATCGACCAGCTCGGCATCTCAGCCGTCTCGGCCCTGCTGCATGACGCGGCCTACTATCTGCCGCGTCTGTTGGTGGGCCTTCTGATCGTGGCCGTCGGCTTGATCGGCGGTGACATCGCGGCGCAGTGGGCGCACGCTTCCCTGGCGCCGGCCGGCGTCACGCAGTCGCGGGCCGTCGGCAACATCCTGCAAATCGCCGTGGTCGCCAGCGCAATCGTCGTCGCGGCCGACCATATCGGCATCGAGAGCGCCTTCCTGATGCTCGCCCTGGGCATCACCCTGGCGGTTACGCTGGGCGGCGTGGCGCTGGCGTTCGCCATCGGCTGCGGCCCGATCGTCGGCAATGTGGTCGCCGCGCACTACATCGCCAAGCGCCTGGAACGTGGCCAGCGGGCTAGAATCGGCGCCAGCGAGGGTTCGATCGAAGAGATCACGGCGACCTTCGTGGTGCTCAAGACTGGGACCGGCGAGATTCTGGTTCCGGCCCGCAAATTCATGGAAGAGGCGGCCGACATCCAGCCGGGAGCGCCGAATTGATCGCGCTCGCCCTGGACCTGCTGCGCCGCTTCCTTCGGGAGCATCCGGTCGAGGCCGCGAGGGCTCTGGAGTCTGTCACCGCCGACGAGCGCGCTGACATCCTGGCCGACGAGCCGCCGGACGGAGCGGTCGAAATCCTCCGCGCTCTCTCTCCCGCCGGCGCCGCCGAGGCGTTGCAGAAAATGGAGATCCGCTCGGCGGTGGCGCTGCTCAGCCGAATGCCGTCCGGGCCGGCGGCGCAGCGCATGATCCGCTTGTCGTGGGCGACCCAACAAGCTCTCTTGAGCGCCGTCCCCGCCGCTTGGAACCAAAATCTGGAGCGGGCCCTCCACGCCCCGCCCCACTCGGTGGCGGCCCTGATGAGCAGACTCGCGCCTGCCCTGCCGGAAATCCTCACTGTCGGCGAGGCCAAAGAGCATCTCGCGGCGCGGCCCGGTCAGCTCGGCTTTGAGGTCTATGTGATCGACCCAGCCGGACGCTTGATCGGCCGCACCGACTTGGCGGAAATCCACAAATCGCCGGCGCTGCGACCGTTATCCGCGCTCATGCAGCCCAAGCCGGCGTCCATCTCTCTGCGATCCCCGGCTCGATCGCTGCTGCATGACCCGCTGTGGAGGCGCTTCGATACGCTGCCTGTTGTGGATTCCTCGGGGTTGCTGATGGGGGCGCTCTCGCACCGATCGCTCCGGTCACTGAGCGACCAAAGGGAGCAACCGTCGTCGATGCTGGCATCCCCTTTCGTCGACGCCGGCGAGCTGATCTGGTCCGGCTATACGGCGGCGATTGATGTGGCGGCCGCTGTCCTGAACCAGCCGGAGAACGACGATGGCGCGTAAGGTCAGCGAGAAGTCGCTGCTGCGGCTTGTCGCCGCCTACGCGCGGTCGTTCCCAAGCGAGGCGGCCAAGCGCCTGGGCGAAGCCGGCGCCGAAGAAGCGGCTCAATTGCTGGAGACCGTGGATTCGAACACGGCGGTCGATCTGCTGGACGCGTCGCCCGACGTCTTTGCCGCGGAATTGCTCCGACAAGTCTCCGACGCCGGCTTTGAGAGGCTCGTCGTGCGCCTCCACCGGAGCAGGTTCGAAAAGCTTAAGGCCCTCGACTCGGGTCTGGCGGAGCGGCTGAAGCCCAAGCCGAATCCGTCCTAACTCCCGCGACCCCAGCCGATCCAGCCCCGGCGCACAAAGAACAGCAGCATCCCGGCCGCGCCGGCAATCATGATGCCCAGCACGGCGAAGTAGGAGTAGCGGAACTTCAGCTCCGGCATGTTCTCAAAGTTCATGCCGTAGACGCCTGCCACGAAGGTCAGCGGGATGAACACGCTGGACATGATGGTCAGCACCCGCATGATCTCGTTGGTGCGGTTGCTGACCGCCGACAGGTACGTGTTGTTCACCGCTCCGACCAGATCGCGGTAGGACTCAATGACTTCCGATACTTGCAAGCAGTGCTCGTAGGCGTCGCGCAAGTAGGCTGCCGTGCCGGGCGCGAAGAATTTCAGGTCGTTGCGCAGCAGCAGTTGCAGGGCTTCCCGCTGCGGCCAGATGACGCGTCGCATGAGCACGAGCGAGTTGCGAACCTGGTTGGTTCTCACCAGCGTCGCCGCGGTGGGCGATTCCATCGCTTCGGCTTCAAGCCCTTCCAGGCGGTCGCCCAGCATCTCCAGCACGGGGAAGAAGCTGTCAATGGCCGCGTCGAGCAGAGCGTAGGCCAAATAGTCCGCGCCCTGCTCGCGAATGTCGCCCAACCCTTGCATGATGCGGTCCCAGACCGGCTGGAAGAGCGGTGAGGAATGCTCCTCGATCGACAACACGTAGCCCTTGTTGACAATCAGGCTGACCTGCTGCACCTCGAGCTCGCCTTCGGCGTCGAGGTAGGGCGTGCGCAGAACAATCAAGGCGCGGTCGCCGATCCACTCGGCCTTGGGCCGCTGCGGGGTGGTGCTGATGTCTTCAATGGTGAGCGTGTGAAGATCGAGCTCCAGGCCGAGGGCTTCGAGCAACGGTTGATCGCGCAACCCCTGCACATGGATCCAGTGCACGCGCTCGTCGAGCTCATCCAGGTCGGTGGCGTTGACGATGCGGCGTTCCTGCGTTCCGTGGCGGTCGTAGGCGATCAGCGAGATGCGGGTGGGCTCGGCTTCCGGGACCACTTGCAGGGTCTCCGGCCGAACGCCGGGCGGGGGCTCTGGAGGTTGGAAGAGGCCTGCCATGGCTCTTGCATCGTAGCGAATCGGAGCGCGGACTGAAGGCCGCTGGAAATCTGTCGATGGACATCCATGACGATGCCCGATACGGAGTCTCTTCGCCTGGCGGTCGCGCTCGGGGTGTTCGGCGGCGGGTTCGCCGCCCTCGTCTTGGCGGGATCGCGGTTCCGTTCCTGGCTAAGCCAGCGGACAGCACGGCGCTTCGATGTGCTGATCGCCCTGCTCGTCGGCCTGATGGTCGGGCTCAACGCCATGAAGCTGTGGACGGAGCGGGAGACTCACGTCACGGCCGCCTTCCACCGCCAGTTTCACGACAACTGGTGGGCTCAAACGTTCCGGAACACCCATTGGCTGGGGGTTCCGCTGCTGAAGAACCCGCTCGACATGTGGGTGTACCAGGAGCTTATCTTCGAAACCAGACCGGACGTGATCGTGGAGACCGGAACCTGGCAAGGGGGCAGCGCCCGCTACTTTGCATCGATGTTTGATCTGCTTGAATCCGACGGCCGTATTCTCACCATCGACATCGAAAAATTCCCCACGCCGGAAAATCCTCGGGCGACCTACCTGATCGGTTCATCGACCTCTCCCGAGATCGTTTCGCAAGTGCGCGCGGCCATCGCACCGGGCGAGAAAGTCATGGTCGTGTTGGACTCGGACCACTCCCGCGAGCACGTGCTCAAGGAGATGA
>CAYOPA010000137.1:0-11487 GCA_964405625.1 uncultured Bryobacterales bacterium | reverse complement strand
AAATCCGCCCTTAGAGTGTTGTTGTTAGTCACTTGGGAAACTCTCGCCGCAAGCGGTCCGTGATAGCAAACGTCGCCACTGCGGAAGGGTGACGCTCCAATCGTATTGCTCAGCCGTCGCGCGAGCGGCCGCTGAGATCCTCGCGGCGAGCCCCGGTTCGCTAAGCAGCCGACGTACCGCCTCGGCCATGGCGTTGGCGTCTCCGCGTGGCGTCAGCAGCCCATTCCTTTCGTGTTGCACCAGATGCGGGACGCCGCCGACGTTCGTGCTGACTACGCAAACGCCGCAGGCCATCGCCTCGAGCAGAGTTACGGGCATGTTGTCGATATTGTTGGTGTTCAGGTAGATGTCACCCGCGGCCATCGCCGCCGGAACTTGGTCCTTCGGGATCATACCAGAGAACTTGGTGCAGGATACCACGCCCAGCCGTCGTGCTTCGGCGCGGACCGATTCGAGCGATCCGTCCTTATCAGGGCCGGTCATCGTCAGTCGGATGTTCGGGAATTCGTCCTTGAGGAGCGCCACCACGCGTAGCGCCAGCATGGGGTTATAGACTTCATGAAAGGCTCGAAGCCAGATCAGCCGAGGGGCGGGCTCGTTGCGGAGCCGGAACGTGTATCGGCTGACGTCGATCGCATTCGGCAGCAAGATCAGATCGCTGCGGAATGAGTGCATTTGCTCGAGGAGGAACCGTGACGGAGCGGTGACTGCCGCAGCATGCCGGAGCAGGCGCGCGCCGCGCTTCGGCCATCGGGCGAAGAAGGCCGGCAACCCGCCGCCGTGTAGCGTGAGCACGTAGGGCTTCGAAGCCACCTGGAGCACCGCGCAGACTGCTTCGGCCCAGAGGAACGAAAGGCCGCTGAAGACGTCCACTTGAGCCACGTCGTATTCGTGGCGCCGAGCCCACGCGGTAGCGACCATGTCAATGAACCGCTCCGCCCGGCCCGCCTTCGACGAAGTGGTGATCGTCGCGATCCCCGCGGCCGACAGCCGCTCGGCCAGATCTTCACAGACTTGACGGGCGGTTTGGGCGCGGCTCGACAGAAAATTCCCGACTAGAAGCACTCGTCCGGGCGCGAGCGCATCGGGTGGCGCTTGCCGCTCACGGGCGTCCGACGGAGCACTTTGCGCTAGATTCAAATCGCGAACCCGTGACATCGAGGATAAACCCATCATTCCCAGTGAGCCGGTAGCGCCTGGATCATCGTTGACCGCCGTCGAAGTGACCCGCATCTGGAAAGGCCGAGACCGCCGGAACCGTTAGCGAGCGAGCTCCAAATCGTACTTCCGGGACGAAATCAGGATCGTGCCGGGAGCAAACTCCGCGCTCCAGCCCTGGTTGGCCGCAACTTCCTCTTGACCAGCGAACTGCACTGAGAGGAGCCGAAGCGCGCCCGAGCCGGCGGCGACGAGCGGCCAGCCCTGCGGGTCCTTCTCGACAAAGCCGGGTTCCAGTCCCGACGCAGTCTCCGGCCCCGGCTCGGCGGCCCAAACCTTGAGCATTAGCGGGACCTGTCCGGCTGGAACGAAGGTGAAAGCTCCCGGATACGGATGCGTCAACGCGCGGACCCAGTCGTGCAGTCGACGAGCCGGTTTCTCCCAGTCGATGATTCCGTCCGCCGGCCTCCGTCGGGGCATCACGGTAGCGATGGAATCGTCCTGCTTGCGGCGCGGCATGCGACCCTGACGAATCAAGGGAAGCACCTCGGCGAGCATGTCCGCCTCCGTACGGCCGACTTGATCATAGATGGTCCCGCAAGTGTCGGTGGGAGTTATCGGAATCCGGCGCTGCGCGATGATGTCACCTTCGTCGGCGCCCGGTTCGAGCACGATCATCGTGTTTCCCGTCTCGGTTTCGCCATTGATAATGGACCAATTTACGGGGGCTCGTCCGCGGTAGAGCGGCAGCAGAGAGGCGTGAAAGCCGATTGTCACGAGGCTGGGCAGCCGCAGCAGCGGCTCCTTGAGCAGTTGCGTCCAGCCGATCACGAGTAGAATATCGGGCTTCAGCTCCCGGAGCCAAGCCTCGCAGGCCGGATCGTTCACATTGGGGGTCCGGTGCAGAGGGATGCCGAATTCCTCGGCCAGCGGTTCAAAATCGACCGCGCCTGACACGCCCGTCATCTTCTCCTGCGTCAGGGTCACCAGCCCCACGACGCATTCTCCAGATTCGAGCAGGAAGCGGAACGGGGCGCATGCCTCGGAGTGAACGCCGACGAGGGCAATTCTTGGGAAGCCGGCGAAAGCCTGTCTGGGAGTTGTCGCCTTCATTTTTGAATCACAGCCAGATAGTGCGATCGAAGGAAGGGCAGCGCCTCAAGAGCGAGCGCGAGGGTCCACGAGCGCTTGGCCACGAAGCGAGAAATTGGCGGGGCCAGCGTGGTCCGGCGGATTGTCAGCTTGCAGTTGGGAAAAAGCGCGCGAAGCTCGGCGGCGGAGACTCCCTTCACGTTGGGGTTCCGGTAGGAGTCGATCGCCAAGTCATAGGACAGCGCCACGCCGCCGGGTTTCAGCAGGCGGACCATCTCGCCGGCTACGCGCCTTCTCATCTCCGCATCCAGGATGGAGCTCAGCACGGTGAACTGTGTCACGACATCGAACGCCCCATCGGGCCAGGGAAGACGACTGGCGTCGCCGAGCCGGATATCGGCGCTCGGAATCAGACGCTTAGCATCGCGGATCCGATCTTCGAGCAGGTCGACGCCGGCGACGGCCGCTGGATCGGCGCCCCACTGGCAGAATTCAGCCAACCAAGTCCCGGGGCCACACCCGATGTCGAGGACCGTCCTTCCGTTGAAAGGAAAGCTGCCGGCCGAGTCGAGAGCCTCGATGCAGCTCGACCACAAGCGTGCGTATCGGTACCGTTCGGCTGCATGGACCCAACTGTACAGATCCGCCTGCAGTTCCTTCGCTCGTCGCTCATACTCCTTGCGAATGCGCTCTACTTCCCGGGTCGCGGCCAGGTCGTCGATTGGATTCATGGTCGGACTGGACACGAGGGCTGCTCCGTGGAAAGGTTCCGGGTGAGAAACTCGATGAACTTGGCCGAGATCACCTTGCGATTGAACTGCTCCTCGGCCGCGCGCCGTCCGGCGCGTCCGAGGCGAGCTCGAGCAGCGGGGTCGCGCGCAAGTTGCCTGATGGCGGCGGCCATCGCCTGGGCGTCGCCCGGGGGCGCGACCAGTCCGCAGCCGGCTGACTCTACGATGTCGGCGGGTTCCCCAGCAGCCGCCAGGACGACGGGAATTCCACAACCCATCGCCTCATACAGCTTGGAGGGAACTGCGCCCGGGATCCGGCTCTTGAGCGGAACGAGCCCAATGTCTGCGGAGCAGACCACGCGGGGCATCTGTTCACGGGGCGCCGGGTCGCGAAACTCGACGTTATCGAGCCCCATCCGTTGCGCGGCGACAATCAGTTTCTGCTTCTCCGGCCCGTCGCCAATTAGTACAAAGCGCAGTCCCGCTTCGTCCTTGAGTAGTCGGGCGGCTTCCAGTACCTGCATCAGCCCTTGCGCCAGCCCATGCAGCCCGGAGTACAGGACCACGCAGTAGGGATCGAAGCCAAGCTCCCTCCGCGCCTCTTCGGTGCGGAGCGCCGGATCGAACATTTCGACGTTCACGCCGTTGGAGAAATGGTACGTTCGCACGCCCCGGTGGCGGTCTTCGATCAAAGAGGTGATCTCCCGGCTCTGACCCGAAACGCGCCACGCGCGGCGGTAGCAGGAAGCCTCCAGCTTGACGGCCAATCGGAGCTTCCATCCCTCCGACAGTGCGTTCACGCGTACAGCGGTATCGGTCCAAAGATCAGAAACGTTGAAGATCCATCGCGCTCCCTTGGCGGCGCTTAGGGTAAACGCCGTGAGCCCAAGAAACACCGGCGGGCTCTCGCAGATCAGGTAGTCAGCCTTGGGCAGGAAAAGCAGGCCGCCCACCAACGACGAGAAGACGAAGGAAAGGTAGTTCGCAAGCCGCTTTATCAAGGCGGGACTCTGGTTCGCGTAGGCCCACGTCCGCAGCACGTCTGCGCCGTCTCTGGACTCCCGCCGAAAGAGGCCGCCATAGCCGTCGTAGACTCGGCCGACGGGGTAGCTCGGCATTGCAGTCAGCACGACGGTGTCGTGTCCGGCCGCCACCAACGCCCTGGTGAGCTCGTGCAGCCGCGCCTGCGGCGCTCCAATCTCCGGCGGGTAGTACTGAGTCAGAATGATGACTCTCAATCGTTCCATTCTTGCACGGCCTTCGATCATGCCCGCAGCGCGTCCTGGTACATGGCGTCGTAAAGTGCCGCCTCCCGGTCCAGGGTAAACTGGCTCTCGATGCGCGTTCGGGCGGCCATTCCGAACTGTCGTCGCAACTTCGTCGAGCCGGCGAGCCGGCGCAGCGCCTCCGCCAGCGCGGAGGGATTTTCGGGAGGAACCAGCAAGCCATTTTCTCCCGACTGAATCACGTCCTTGCTGCCTGGAACATCGGTGGCGATACAGGCGCGGCCGGCCGCCATGGCCTCGAGTAGCGCCACCGGGCATCCTTCTCCTCTGGAGTTGGAACTGAGAACGAAGATGTCCACCTCGCTTAATAGCGCTGGAATATCGGACACTCCACCCAGAAAGCGCACTCGGCCACTGATGCCGAGCTCGCCCGACAGCCGCGTCAAGGAATCGGCGTAGTCGGCGTCATCGGGCCGGCCAACAATCCAGAGAACGACGTTGGGCGCCTGAGCTGCCGCCCGAATCAACGTCTCGTGACCTTTCACGGGCACGATGTGCGCCACAATCGCCGCGACGACGGCGCCGGCTTCCCGTTGGCCGCGCAACCCCAGGCGCGTTGGGACGGACGGGTGAAACGCAAGGTGGTCGACGCCCGGTTGTACCAGTCTCGCCTTGGACCGCAGCGCTGGCGATTGAAAGAACTCGCTGAGCATGGTGGTGTTCTGTGCGGCGATGGCCGTCGCCAGCCGACTCCGCAGCCGCCAGGAACGCCTGTACCAGTTCATGTTCTTCTTCGTATAGCACCAGGCAGCCGCTCCCGACAGTCTCGCCACGATCGGCTCGGTGTAATCGTCCAGGTAATGGAACGAATGCCAAAGGTCGAACTTGTGAGGGCGGAAAATCCGCGCGGCCCGCCAGGCGCGAAGTGGAAAAGTCGCCAACGACCGGCTGGAAATCGCGAAGGGCGCCACGATGCGGGGAATGTCCAGGCGCGCGAGCTCGTGGAAAAGGGCCCCGCCAGGTTTCATCACGCAGACCGTGGGCGAGTACCGCGCGCGGTCCAGCCGCTCTATCACGTTGAGCATGGCGCGGCCCGAACCCGCGGTGACGAAGTTGGGGATGGTGTACAGAATCCGGCAGGTTGGCATGCAGGCTATCCTAGCGAGTTTGTTTTCAGGTAGCGCTTCGGCAGACCCACCACGGCTCCTGTGCGCATCAACTCCGTCAGGCAGGACCGGAATGTGGCTTCCTCGAGGGCGCGGCGCTGTTCGGCGGAAAGGCTGATCGAGGCAGGATAGTAGTGCTTCATCTCCCTGTCTTCTTCCGCATAGAACTTGGATGGAAACTGGAGTCGGTACAGGCTGCGTTCGGGACTGGCGCCGGCCGGCCTGTAGATGGGATTCATCGCCACCTCCTCGGCTGGGACGATGTTGTTTGTAAAGCGGCGCCCTTGCGGAAATGGTCCGTCGCCTTTCTCAATCCAGAGTGAAAGTGTGATTGCAGTCCGGATCTGCTCGGCGTCGTACTCCGCGGTCGCGTCGACCGTGCTGCCGGCGAGGAACTGCTCGAGCACCGCGGGGTCGGGAATCAAGCGGTAGCGGTGCCGTGAGACGATCCTGCAGTAGGCTTCCGGTGTTAGCGGCTTGTTCGGATAAAGATGATGCCTATTCCTGTTGCGCATCCACACCAGCAGGATCGTGGCGTCAGGCGTTGAACAGCGCACCATCTCTTCAAACGATCCCAGCTTGGCCGAGAAGTTGGTATAGGCGTCCGAGTTCATGACCGCGGAGAAGATGCCGTCACGAAACGGAAGCTTGTCGATCCCCGAGCACACAAACCAGCCTTTTCGTGCGACGAAATGCTTAGCTGCCAGCAAATTGAAGAATGAAATGTCCTGGCCGATCAGTTGTGCGGGCTGAACGGACTCGCTTAGACCCCAGGTCAGGTGTCCGGCGCCGCAGGAATGGTCCAAGACAAATCCCGACTGAGCAGAAAGCGCGTGCGAAAAGGATAGCGCCACGAACTGCCCCGGCATGCCGAAGCGATACACGTTGTAGTAATAGGGTTCGGGCGAATCAACGCCACAGTTCCGGTAGAAAAAGTGGAACAGATCCTGCGCGGAGCCCGAGCTCAGGCAGTCGTCGATCGCCTCGGCGGCTCGCGACAGCCAGCCAGCCCGCAACGACGCCTCCCAAGGCCTCGTGAACCGGCGAAGCCGACGAAACAGCCGACGCGACTCCATGAAATGCTTGAAGACCGGAACGTATTTCGATTCGACACACGCCGCGGCGGTGGCGAGCGCATATTCCCCATCCCGCAGTCGCTCGACTAGCTGCGCCTGTCCCGACTTGAGAATGGGAATTCCGTGCAGAATTGGGTATTCCCCGCCATCGCCCGTCAGCGTACCGAACAGCGTCTCGTCACCGGACTGAACAAACGATGTCAGATTCAGGCGGCTTCCCGTGAGGGGGCAAATGAGCACATCGAGCAGGTCGCGGTTCATCGCAGTGATTCCATCCGCCGGAGCGCGTTGTTCATACCGTTCCGCGGAGTAAGCTGCTTGACAGACCGGTCATGGAGATCGACGTAACGCCCGCCATCCCGGATCGCCGCCCCGAGCTCCGGGCTGGAAAGGAAGATCGGGTTCCTGGGCGCGATCCCGGAAAGAAAGGAGTCCAGCGCCTGCAGGGCGTGGTCGCGGAACTGGCCCGTGTAGTTGATGCGGTGGGTATCCAGAATCACCGGCACGTGCGAATCGAACAGAAAGTGAGCTGCTTCCAGCGCTCGCTCCGCGCCTTCCGGCCGTCCGGGCCTCGGTTCGAGCTTTGCGTTTCTCGTCAGTAGCACTAAGCTTCCGCACCTCGAGCCGAGAGGACGACTGCGCACAGTCTGACGGCCGTTGGCGTACCGCAGCTGGTAGTTGGCGCCCTGGAGGTATGCGATTCCGGCTCGCTGAAGCGCCGACGGGAGCGGATCTGGAAACAGATAGTGTGGAGGAATCGTCGACTGGGACCGGAATCCGAAGAATCGCTCAAACGCCGCGAGCCCGGCGTCAAGGTTTGATTGAATTGTGTCCGGGGAATCTATTTGGGAAGCGCTACAGTTCTGATACTCGGAATGATATCGCCAATGTTGGCCCTTGACCGTGGCCAATCCGGCTGCGACGCCGAACCGAAAAAGCTCTCGAGCCCCGGGTGCGCCCGTCGCCAGGTCTGCCATCAGGGGAGCTGGATGGAGGTGGCGAAGCCCGTGGTACTGGGGCAAGAAAGCTGCCTGGGCCAACCCGGCCAAGTATTTCGCCTTGCGCTCCCGCGGGCAGGTAACATCGAGAGGTACGTGGTGATACTCCCGGAAGCCGGATGACTCGATCGCGTCGTAGTCCGGATTCGAGACGACGAAATTGGCGGTCATGCAGGCGGGCCTGCCGTTGGGGTCGCGGTATGCGGTGAGAACCCGAAATAGGCGATCGAGATCCTCACAGCTCTCGGTAGCCTCGAACGCCCAATCCGAGATCTCTCCGGCGCCGGCAAGCAGCTCGTGGCACGGTTTCCGCTCCAGGCCCCAGTCGTCGGACTCGATCACGACGACTGGCTCCTGGCAGCGCCAATGGCTCTCGAACCGGAGGCGTTCGTAAATTCTCTTTAGGAGCCGCACGCGCAGGACAAAGTACGGGGTTGAACGACAGTCAGATGCTCAGCGCCCCTCAACCAAGGGTCAAGGTGCAGACGGAGGACGTATCCGCGTCTCTCGAGAGAGGAGAGGCGCGGATACGTGGAAGCTCCACGGGAGATACGCGTCAGTTGGCCTGCAATCGGCGGCGGCGGGTCGCCACCGAACCGCCCAACAAAAACAGACCCAGAGTCAGGACGATATAGGGGGCTGGCTCCGGAACCGGGTACCCCGTACCGTTGAAGACACCCGCTACGCCGGTCAGATTCTGATACCGAACGAAGGCGTTATCGATGGTAATTTCCGTCAGGCCGGCTCCGTTAAAGAACAACGACGCATAGGCCGTTTCGCCGGTGCCCTGCTCGACACCCGCGCCGGAAGGAAGGCCAACGCCGCCACAGTTCAGCGATCCCGTGACGCAGAACTCGACCAGCCCTACTCCCGGGAAAGTGTCGTAGCGGTAGATGGTGTCATAAGCCCCGAGTACGTTGCCGCCGACCACGTCCGGAGTCGTATTGAATCCGATCACCGTCAAGAGGCTTGAGGTCAGGGGCGCCGTGGACGTGTTGAGGACGTCCATCCGGAAATCCATACGAGTCTGGGCGCCGCTGATGTCGGTGAAAGCGAAATCAGAGAAGTGGATGACCGAAGACAGATAGCCCACCGAAGGGCCAATTGTCGGAGGGTCGGTCGGAAGGGTCGGCCGTCCGTCGAACGGGATCGAGAACGCCGAACCCGCGGTCACGGTCACCGGCACCGGTGAGGCGAGAGCGGCTCCACAAGAGAGCAGTGCAATAGCAAACAGCTTTTTCATATTCCCCCCAGGTCACTTCTTGCCTAATATTATCTAAGAGTAGCACCTTAGACTCAGGCGAGTTTACCACGCAAGTGCGGGCAAGTCAACACAAGAAAATCGCGAAAACGGGCGCTTGCCACGAAATCGCATAAAGTATTTTTTTTCAATGAGTTACATGTCATTTCCCGGAGGCCTCTAGCGGTCCTGAAGGGCGCCCCTGATCCGCGCAGCCAACGCCGGCGGCGGATCTAGCGACAGGGCCGTGGTGAATGCCCGCCGGGCATCGTCGTTTCGGCCGAGTTGAGCTAGCGCGAGACCGTAGTGGAACCAATAGGACGGGTTCCGCGGCTCGCGGCTGACTAGCGTCGAAAGCATGCTCTCGGCTCGATCCGCCTCGCCGGCCTGGATGGACACGAAGGCGACCGTGTCCTGATAGTCCACGTTCTTTTCTTGAAGCGCCAACGCTCGCGACGCCATCGTCGCGGCTTCCTGTATCGAGGGGCCTTGTTCAGCCAGAAGATAAGCCAAATTGTTGAGAACGGTGTGGTTGTCTGGTTCACGAGAGAGAATCCGGCGGTAGTGGAGTTCGGCCACGCCCTCGGAATCTTCCTGATAGAGCGTGGCGATGACAGCATCAACGTAGGTCCGGTTGGCGCCTTCTATGTTGGAGGCGTGTTGCAAAAGCGGCAGCGCCTCGTCCTTTCGACCCTTCACGTACAAGGCCGTGGCCAGAAGGACAGTCGCTTCCAGATTATCGCTGGAGGCGGCGGTCAAACCCCGGCACACTGCGATCACTTGGTCGTATTGGCGGTCGGCAAAGAGAGCCTTCGCAAAACCCAATTGCACCGCGACCGATTGCGGTGAGCGCGCCATCTCGGCCTTCCACAGAGCCGTCAGCTCGGTGGTTCGGCCCTGGGCGGCCAGGACATCACTGAGGGGCCCGACGACGCGCAGGTCGCCGGGCGCTTTCGCCGCAAGGTTTCTGAGCGCCTGTTCCGCGACTGGGTAGTTCTTCTCGGCAAACCAGGATTTCGCCACCAGGAGGCTTGCAGCCACGGCTGTTTCGGGTTCGTCGACCAGGGGCGCCAATGCGGTGCGGGCCTCGCTGGTTCGCCGCTCACCGATGAGGCCTTCGGCCCGAAGCAGCTTGCCCGTAGCTTCGTTGACGGCCGAATTGAGAATTGCCTCGCCGAGCATGCGGAGGTTGCGGAAGTCCCCCCTTGAGCGGTACATGTCGGCGAGCAGGGCGGGCGCGGCGCGATGATTCGGATTGATGCCAATGCAGCGCATCAGCTCTTCCTGCGCCAGGCTCGTTTCTCCCCTGGCGAGCAGCGCCACGGCCAACCCATAGCGGGCTCCCATGTCGGTAGCGGAGCGGATGAGCAACTCACGGAAAATCTGGATCGCAATGTCCAGATCCTCCGGGGCGCCGGTCCTCGCGCGCAATTCCGCCTCTAGTCGGACCGCGGCGATGTCGTCGTTGTCGGCCTTCCGAGCCTTAGTCACCACAACCAGCGCTTCTTTGAGTTTGCCTTGCGCGCCGAGCACTGTAGCGACGCGGTTGAGCGCCTGCTGGCGGACGGCGGGTGAGTCAGCCTTGGCGCCCTGTTGATAGTAAACAAGCGCCTTATCGAAATCGCCGACGCTGAGATAGAACTCGCCAAGAGCGAGCATGGAACCGCCGTCCGGCATCCTCTCCAAGGAGCGCGAGACCACGTCCTCGACGGAGTCCGGTCTGCCGGATTGGGAATAGAACCGAGCCAGTTGAAGCCGGAAAGCGATGTTCTCAGGGTTGGCGTCTATCTTTCTGAGCAGGACCTGCTCCGCCTCTTGACTATCGCCGCGCCGGATGTGGAAATCGAAAAGCCAGTCGTAGGCGGGACCAAAGTCGGGCTTATCCTTGATGAGCTGATTGGCCCCTTGCTCGGCTTCGGCTACGTGGCCGGTATTAAGCAATGCCTGAAGCTCGAGGAGAACCAGGCCGGGCTTGAGCGGCGGGATGGCCGTGGCTGTTCGGAAATGCGCCAGCGCTTCCTCGTGAGAGCCCGCGGCGCCGGCGACGATGCCCCGGATGCGCCAGGCCTCGGGCGACCTGGAATCGAGTCGCTCAATGGAGGTGGCCAGGGACTGCAATCGCTCCTTAAGGTCCGTGGGGCGCTGTGGGTTTGCGAGGTAAGCGCCAAGGATGACATTGGCAAGCCGCTCGAGAAGGTCTACATCGTCGGGTAGCAGTTCCGCCGCTGATGAATATGCCTGGAGCGCATCACCAATCTCGCCCTTTTCGAAACTCGCCTGGCCCAAAGCTTTGTAGGCCTCGCCCGACTTCGGGTCCGCCTGAACGGCCAGTCGGAAGCTCAAACTGGCTTCGTGAGCCTTACCTTCGCTCAATTGTTTGCGTCCGCGCTCGAGATACTCGGATGAGGAGCGGGCGCACGACGCAGCCACGATTGCGATGCCTATTGGGATAAGGACCGCACGGCGAATAGAAAACTTCATGTGTTTTGCCTCTCGCGGCTGGGTCGGATGGGAAAGGTGAGCTCCAGGGAATCCATCCCTGGAAAGCGTCTTCGCGGGCATCCGCCGTGGAAGTGGAACAAGCGAATGTAGAGCAAGAACCCCCAGAGCAATGGCGAGCCGACCGCCATCCTGCGGATCACCGCCCTCTCAAATTCCGCATGGAGGTGGAGGGAGGCCTCCCAACTCGGTGCGTGGTCCCAGGCGAGAACGCCCTCCTGGCTCAAGCCGACCTCGCGGTCTCTAGCCGGCAGCAGGACACTCGCCAAAATCAGGCGCGTGAAAACGAGACTGCCCGCAT
>CAYOPA010000136.1:0-11519 GCA_964405625.1 uncultured Bryobacterales bacterium | reverse complement strand
GAAAAGCCCTGGCTGCTTGACGCCTCGCGCTCGGGCAACATCATCGTCGAACAGGCCGTCCACATCCTGGACCTGATGAACTGGGCGATGCGGACCCACCCAACCCGCGCCATGGGCCTGGGCGGCATCAACGTTTACAAGGGCCGGCCCTTCCCCGACCGCACCATCTGGGACAATTACGCCTGCATCTTCGACTACCCCGGCAACGTGCGGCTGAGCTTTACGCACCTCTACATCGACCCGCGCGGCTTCACCGGGATCTCCGAGCGCATCTGGGGCCACCAGGGCGCCGTGGACCTGGTGGCCGGAACCAAGCACACGCTCGTGGATCGGGGCGAAACCCAGCCCGAGCCGGTGAAGCTGTGGGAAGGCGACCCCGGCGACATGACGCAGAACGCCATGGACGCCTTCTTCCAACACATTCGCGACAACACCGAGCCGCTCAACAACGCCACCTATGGCAAGTACGCCACGCTGATGGCGATCATGGGCAAGATGGCGATCGAGGAAGAACGGATCGTGACTTGGGATGAGGTCGAGCTTTAGTCACCCGGACTGCTGGAGGAACGCAAGCAGGTCAGCGTTGAGCCGGTCTTTGTGGGTATCGGTGATCCCATGCGGGGCGTCGGGGTAGACCTTGAGCTCGGCGTGGCTGACCAGCTTTGCCGAAGCTAATCCGGCCGCGCCGATCGGTACGACTTGGTCGTCGTCGCCGTGGATGATCAGCGTCGGGATGTCGAAATCACGCAGGTCTTCGGTGAAGTCCGTCTCGGAAAACGCCTTGATGCAGTCGTAGGCGTTCTTGTGGCCGCACAGCATGCCCTGCCGCCAGAAGGAATCGATCATGCCTTGCGAGACCTTGGCGCCCTTCCGGTTGGCTCCGAAGAAGGGACCGCCGGCGAGATCCTTGTACAGTTGCGAGCGATCCGCGATCGAGGCTTCCCGGAGGCCGTCGAACACGTCGATCGGCAGTCCGTCGGGATTGGCGACCGTCTTCAGCATCAGCGGCGGCACGGCGGAGACGAGGGCGGCCTTTGCGAGGCGTCCGGAGCCGTGGCGGCCGATATAGCGGGCGACCTCGCCGCCGCCCGTCGAAAAACCGATTAACGTCGCGTCGCGCAAGTCGAGCGTTTCGATCAGGGCCGCCAGGTCGTCGGCGTAGACGTCCATCTCATTGCCGTCCCACGGCTGGCTGGAGCGGCCGTGTCCGCGCCGGTCGTGGGCGATGCAACGATAGCCCTCCGACGCCAGGAAGAGCATCTGAGATTCCCAACTGTCAGCGTTGAGCGGCCAGCCGTGGCTGAAGACGACCGGCGGTCCGGCCCCCCAATCCTTGTAGTAAATCTCCGTTCCGTCGGCGACGCGGATTGTACCCATGCTGAAATTTCTCCTTGCTTCGTCGGATCTCGGGCGGCTCGATTCAAGCGTCCCATGGATAGCGAGCGCTGACAAGCAGGCTTTTCGCGTCGGAGACGCGTGGTCGGCATCAACCCCGGGCTTCAGCCCGGGGCTGAGAAGTGGCGCAGGCGCCCACGCCTGCCGCCTCGACCCCCAGGTCGAGGCCCGTCGGCGATCAGCCGCTGCTCATGAAGCGCTTGCGTGGGATCGCTCGAACGTCGTCGATACGCGACGACGCGGCTCGGCTGGAGCCGCGCGCCACCTGCCGCCGCCAGTCAGACAGAATGTAGAAACTCCAGTCCCCCGGGCTGAAGCCCGGGGCTACCGCTGCATCGCCCCTTCTTTGTGTCCGAGCTGTAGGGGGACAGCCCGCTAGACCGCCACGACGGCTTCCGGAGAGGGGTGTCGGGCGGTCTCTCGCCGAGCCAGCCATTCGGGAGCAAAGGCCAGTAAAACGCTCACCCATAGCGCCTGCGCCAACAGCAAATGCAGGATCTGCAACCACCCCGGCGCGGCCCAGGCGATGTTCCACACCCCCACGGCAAGCTCGGCGGCCAACAACACGACGCCGGCCCGAGCCCAGCCGTCGCCGCGCCGCCACCCCGGCAACAGCAGCCAAGCCACCAACAGCGACCCCAACACCGCCAGGATCGGGTGGCCGATCCGCAGCCGCACCAGAAAATGATTGGCCGGCGAGAGGTCCGCCTGGACCTTCGCCAGCAGGCCCGGACCCAAAGTCGCCTCAATGGGGAACAGTGTGTCTCCCAGCGCCGTCACCGCCCCGCTCATCGCAATCAATACCAGCGAAGCCAATCCCAGAGCGGGCCAGACTAGACCGCGCGGCTCGGGCTCTTCCGCCGAACGCCGGGCTGGTCCGGCCAACCAAGCGGTCAAAGCGGCGCAGCCGGTAAGGATGAGCGTATTGCTCAGATGCAGCGCCACCACCAGTGCGCGCGCGGCGGAATCGTTGTCCGCCACCAGCTCGCCGAGCACCAGACCGGCGCCGATGGCCCCCTCCAAAATCACGAACAGCAGCGTCAGAGCCGCCGTACGAAACGCCAGCCCCCGGACTCCAAAAAGTCGCCAGGCCCAGCCGACCAGGATCAGGCCAAAAACTCCGCACATGCCGCTGGTAACGCGGTGGGTGAATTCGATGACGGTTTTGACTTCCGGCGCGGACGGGATGACCTCGCCGTGGCAGGTGGGCCAATTGGCGCCGCAGCCCGCCCCGGAGTGCGTGATGCGGACCCAGGCGCCGAACAGAATGACGGCCGCCAGATAGGCCAAGAAGAACCAAGCGTAACGGGCGAATGCGCGGCGGCCCATGGCTGTTTTCAGCTTAGCAGCGGGCGGTTTAAGCTGAGACGCTATGAGACACCGACCGGCCGCCCTCGACGACCTGCCCGTGCTGCGCGCCTGGGACGAAAAGCCACACGTGATCGCCGCATCTGGCGAGGACGACGTGTTTGATTGGGAATACGAGCTGCCGCGTGAAGTCTCCTGGCGCGAGCTGCTGATCGCCGAAGCCGACGGCCGCCCTATCGGATTTCTTCAAATTATTGACGCCGCCGAGGAGGAGTCGCACTACTGGGGCGACGCCGAGCCGAATCTACGAGCCATTGATATCTGGATCGGCGAGGAATCGGATCTGGGAAAAGGATATGGGACGAGGATGATGGAGCTGGCCATTGAGCGCTGCTTCGCCGACGCCTCGGTTCGGGCCATTCTGATTGACCCGCTCGCGAGTAATACACGGGCGAGACGGTTCTATGAACGGCTGGGGTTTCGGGAGGTCGGGCCGCGGCGGTTCGGGGAAGATGATTGCGTGGTTTATCGGCTGGAGCGGCTCGACTGGGGACGCTGAAGCGGTCGGGGCGCGCGGCGGGCGCGGCATCCTGGATGCCGTGACCCGCCGCAGCCTTGTCTCCGCTCCGCTGGCCGCGGTCGCCGCAGGGCGTCCCAGCGTGACGGGCGAATCGTTCCACTGCAAGCGGTGAAGTAAACGCTATTCCTTGAGGAAGTTGAGCAGCTCGGACCGGAAGCGCTCAAAGACTTCCAGATGCGGGGAGTGGCCCACGCCGTCCAGCTCCACCAGTTTGGCGTTGGGGATCGACTCGGCGGTGGCGCGGCCGAGCTTGGGGTAGTCGCCCATCGTGGCCGCAACCTCCTTGGAGACCAGCGCCTTGCCCAAGGCCGTGCCGTCGAGTTGGCCGATCAGCAGCAAGGTGCGGGCCCGCACGTTCGGAAACTCGTAGACGACCGGCTGCGTGAAGATCATGTCGTAGGTCAGCGCGTTGTTCCAGGCCAGCCGACGAAAATCGGGGCTGAGCGTCCAGCGGTAGAGCAGCTCGGCCCAGGGCTCGTAAGAGTCGTCCCAAGTCCCGTGATAGTAGCTCTGCTTCTGGTACTCGCGGATGCCTTCCAGGCTCTTGCCCATCTCGCGCTCGTACCACCACTCCACCGGCTGATAGGGAACCTTGACTTTCCAGTCCTCCAAGCCGATGGGATTCATCAGGACCAGCCGATCCGTGGAATCGGGATACATCAGAGCGAAGCGCGTCGCCAACATGCCGCCCATGGAATGCCCCAGCACGGTCGTCCTGGCGACGCCGATGTGGTCGAGGACGGCCTTGGTGTTTTGGGCCAGCAGGTGGAACGTGTAGTGCAGCGTCTCGGGCTTGCTGGACTTGCCGAAGCCAATCTGGTCGGGGACCACGACGCGAAAGCCTTCCGCGCTCAGCGCGGCGATGGTCGTCCCCCAGTAGGCCCCGCAGAAATTTTTGCCGTGCAGCAGCATCACCGTCCGGCCGTTGGGGTTCGGGGGCCGAACGTCCATGTAGGCCATGGCGAGGGTCTGGCGCTGGATCTCAAGGTCGACGTACTCGACCGGATAGGGGTACTCGTAACCCTCCAGCGACAGGCCTAGCGGCTCATGCTCAGCGGAGAAGAGCAGGGCTGCGGAAAGGAGGATACAGGACAGCAAACGCATGGCGAGTCTCATGCTCGCACAGCGCCGATTCCGGGCGGGCTGCTACGCCGGCGCGGAGGCGTTGGCGTCGCCGCCCTTTTCGCCCCAGGTGTTCTCGCGCAGCTCGGTCAGGCGGTGCTCGGCTGCGTCGCGGACGTAGCGGAACTTGTCGTGCGTGGCCACCCACTCCAGATCCGGCTCGCTCGTCATCACCTTGACGACCTTGCGGCGAACCTCTTCGTCCTTCGCCTCACGCACCAGCCGGTTGTAGTGCTTCTGGTCCGGGTTGAGGTCACGCAGCGCCGCGAAGGCGTTGTGACGCACGAACCACTCGCCGTCGTTGACGATCATTGTGACGAGGATTTCCGGGTCCTGGATCTCCTTGGCGGCCGCGATGCGCACGTCGGCGTCGCTGTGTTTCCATTTCGGACGAATCGTATCGAGTAATCCCATGACGTTGAAGCGGCCCGCGCATGCAGCGGCCGGGCCATGTTCCATTGTACGCCGGATGGTCCGCCGGGGCTTTTGGAGGGCGATGGGACTTGGCGGACGAGTAAAGCCCCGAGCTTCAGCTCGGGGTAGCGGACACGCGGCGTCGCACCTTCCTTCTTCCCCGGGCTGAAGCCCGGGGCTGTATGTGATTCAGTCCGCTAGCGCAGACGCCAGAGGTCCAGCGACGCTGTTCCGTCGCCCTTGGGGACCGACAGCGCCAGGCGCGCTCCCGGCGCTCGCGCTCGCACCTCGTCGCGGCTGTGGTAGCTGGTCGTGGTCAGATAGAAAACCTTCTGGAACGACCTGAAATCGACGGTTCCGGCGGCCACCCGCTCGTAATGGGAGCGCACCACCTCGGCTTCGCCGCCGGGCAGCAGCGGCTGAGCGGGGTCGGTGTTCCACCAAGCTTCAAAGACCCGTATGCCGTGCCTTTGGTTTAGATACGGAAACGCCCCGTCAGCGGGCAAACCCCAGATGGGGTCCACCAGCAGCGCCAGCGGTCCTTCGCCGGCTTCGGCGCGCACCGCCGCAATCGCCTCCCCCATCCCCTGACCGTTGTGCGCGTGGGTTCCAAAATAGTAGCGCGCATCTGACGGCCAGATCGCCTCCGCCGGGTCCAAGACCACCCCGAGCGAACGAACAAGCATCGGCCCTCCAACCAGGACCAGCGCTCCGGCCGCAAGCCCCGCCATCCGTCCGCGCGAAACCGCCCGCCGCGACAAGTCCGCCAGCGCCATGGCCAACACCAACAGCAACGGCCAAGTCTGCGGAAAGGGGTACCGCGTAGGGAAGAACACCAAGAACGTCATCTGCGCCAACAGCGCCGCGCCGGACACGCCCAGCAGGATCAGCGCCGCCGCCGAGCGTCGCCAAGCCATGTAGCCCGCCCCCGCCAACAGGGCCGCCGTCGACGGCCAGGTCACGAAAGACCCGGCGTATTCGGCCAGTTTGCCCACGTTCAGCGGCAACACGACGAAGGGGTTGCGGAAAAAATCCTCCGAGCGCACAAAGAAGTTCGTGCTGTGGAGCACCAGGCTGTGGGTCTCCAGAGTCGGCGCCTCCGGGGTCGTCACCGCGCAAAACAAGGGAAACAGCGCCGTCACGCCAAAAACGATCGCCAGGTTCTTGGCAAGCTCCGTCCGGCGCGGCCAAAGCCTCCAAGCCCCGATCAACACCGGCGCCGAGGCGTACTGCAAAGCCGTGGACTTGAGCAGGTAGCCCATTCCCAAGACCAGCCCCAAGACGGCCGCCCGCCGCCAGCCCGCCTTTTCCGGCTCAAAGGCCCACAGCGAAGCCCACACCGCCAACGCTCCGGCGAGATTCACCAGCGCTTCGGTATAGAGCAGCCGGTCATACATCACCGCCCACGGAAAGACCGAGTACAACGCCGCGCCCAGCAGACCGGCGCGCTCGTTGGCCAGCCGCCGCCCGATCAGATAGATCACGGCCGCCGTGCCCACGCCCGCCGCCGCCGAAACCAAGCGCCCCATCCACAGCGGGTCAAGCCCCGGCGCCAGCATTCTCTGCACGGCGTAGATCCAGTAGCTCAGCGGCTGTTTGCCGTCCAGCAGCGAAATGAACCATTGGCCCTGGTGGTCGATAATCTCGGCCCAGCGCAGGTAGATCGCCTCGTCTCCCACGATGGGAAAGGCGTCCATCAGCCGCCATACGCGGAGAACGGCCGCCAGCAGGAGCACCGCGGCCAACGGCGCCCAGGCCGGCAATCCGGTTGGCGCCGGCCCAGCCTGCGGCCGCCTGTGTTTTTGCTTGACCCGGCTCATCTATTTGAGCCGGTAGACATCAACCGAATGATCGCGGCGGGGCTTGACGAAGCGCTTGATCAGCTTGGCCGTCGGCTGGCGGATGGCCACCGCTTCGGGCCGGTAGCAGTTCGTGTCGGTGAGGTAGAACACCCGCGTTTCCTGCCGGAAATCGAGGGTTCCTTCCGGGATTCGCTCGTAGTGTGAGCGCATCAGGTCGACTTCGGCCAGCGGCATGATCGCGTGGTCGCCGGAGATCTGCGTCCACCAGGCTTCATGCACGCGGATGCCGTACTTCTTGTTGAGGTACGGGAAGATCGCGTCGGCGGGAACGCTCCAGATCGGGTCCACCAGCAGCAGGAACGGCCCGTTGGTCAGCGCCTCGTTGCGCAGAAAATTGATCGCCTCCCGGACCCCGTAGCCGGCGTGGGAATAGGAGCCGAAGTAGTAGCCCTGGTCATGCGGGGAGATGTTGTTGGCCGGGTCGTTAAGCACGGCCCAGGTGCGAACGAGCATCGGCCCGCCGGCGAGCAGGACCAGCGCCGCCGTCGCGGCCCGCAGGGCTTTGGCGGCCCCCAGCTTGTCCGCCAGATCGTCGCGCAGCCGCACCGCCGCAAAGCCGGCCAGCAGCAGCCACGGCCACAAGTGCGGAAAGGTGTAGCGCGTGGGCATGAACGTCAGCACGAAGAGCTGCACGGTAATCGGGATGGCGCCGATCGCCAACAACGCGATGCCCGGCGCCGACCGCCGCCACAGCACGTAGCCAACCGCCAGCGCCAAGGCCAGCGTCCCGCCCCAGCCGACTAGATAAGGCAGGTACTCGCCCAGGCGCGGGCCGTTGAGGACGAAGCGGTGGAAGGGGTTCTTGACGAACAGATCCGGATCGACAAAGAACCCGGTCTGGTGCAGCACGGTCGAGTGCGTCTCGAACATGGGCGCCTCGGGCTTGCCCACCCACGAGATGATTGGAAACACCGCCGCCACGGCGCCCATCAGCGCCCAGCGTTTGAGCAGATCCACCGGTTGCGAGCGCCCCTTCCACAGGCCGATCACCAGCGGGATGGCGCCGAATAGCAGCGCCGTGGATTTCAGGAAGTACCCCAGTCCGAAGACCAGACCGACGACGGCCTCGCGCTTCCAGGTCGGCTTTTCCCGCTCAAACGCCCACAGGCAGGCGAGCACGAGCAGCGCCCCGGCCAAATTCACCATCGCCTCGGTGTAGATCAGCCGGTCGTACATCATCGCCCACGGAAAAACCGCGTAGAGCCCGGCGCCAAAAAGGCCGGCCAACGAGCTCCCCAGCCGGACGCCCACGCGCCAGATCACCGCCGTGGTGGCCACGCCCGCCGCCACCGAGGCCAGCCGCCCCATCAGCAGCGGGTCGGTGCTGGGAAACCACAGCCGTTGCAGGGCGTAGACCCAGTAGCTCAACGGCTGCTTGCCGTCGAGCAGCGAGATGAACCACTGCCCCTGGTGGTCGATAATCTCGGCCCAGCGCAAATAGATGCCTTCGTCGCCCACGATGGGGTAGTCGGCCAGCAGGCGGTACAGCCGCAGAAACAACGCCAACAGCAGGACGCCGCCGATCGCCAGCCGCTCGGGCGTTAGCAGCGGCTTGCGGGGTTGCGCCGAGAGCTTTTCCTCCGAGACGCGCGTGCGCTCGCGGCGACCTTTCTTTCCGGAAGGGCTGGCGACGGAAGGCATGAGCGAGAAGGGGATCTCTTCGCTATTCTAGTGGCTTATCGCGGGCCTTCGATAGGATTTGGGCGGCCTTCCGGCCGCCCCTACGCGTTCCATGAGCCGTCGTCAACGCAGCCATTCGCGCACGGAAGAGGCGCCCGCGCCGCTCGCCGCGCCTCCCGCGGACGACCTTCCGCTGCGGCAGCGCCTGATCTGGATGGGCGTTCTGGCCGTCATTTTCTGCGTTGTGGGGACCTGGGGGCAGTTTGATTTCAGCCAGATGATGGGCTACTACGACCTGTTCGTGGATGCACTGGCCGCCGGACAGTTGCACCTGCTGATGACGCCCGAGCAGGTCAACCTGGTCGACATGGTGCCCTACAACAACCAGTGGCACTTCAACTGGGGACCGTTTCCGGCGATCTTCCACTGGGTCCCGCGGCTGATCGGCTTGAGCTTGTCGGACCGGGTGGCGTCGATCCTGGCCGGCCTGGCCGCCTGCTGGTTTTTTCTTTGGTTAATGGTTGAGCTGCGGCGGCGCTACTTTTCGGACTTGCCTGCGTCGTTTGTGGGCTGGTTCTTGTTCGCTTTCGGGCTGGGCACGCCGCTGGCGCTGACGGTTTTTCGCGGCACGGTTTACAACGAGTCCATCGGCATCGCCGCAGCCTCAATCCTGGGGTCGTTTTGCGCTTGGATGGCCTATTCGCGCGAGCCGAATCTGAAGTGGGCCGTGCTGTGCGGGCTGGGCGTGGGCTTCGCCGTGGCGACGCGCGTCACGCTGGCGATGTACGGGATCGCCTTCTTCTTCGGGCTGGCGGCGTTGGAGCGGCTGCGGCCCAAGCCTGACTGGAGCGGCGCCATCGCGCGGCTGGGCGCCTTCTGCCTGCCGATTCTGCTTTGCGGGTTTTTGCAGATGGGCTTCAACGCGGCGCGCTTCAACGGGCCGCTCGACTTCGGCAATCGCTACAAGCCCGAGCACACACCGGGCTACCCGCTGCTCCGCGCGGCGCGGATACCCGAATCGACTCTGCACTACTTTTTCGCGCCCATTCAGTTTTCCAGCGACTTCCCCTACATGGACCACAAAGGCCGGGAGCCGGTGGTGAACGTGCGCCGCGCCGAGGCCGCTTCGTCGCTGCTGCTGGCCTCGCCCTGGCTGCTGCTGATCGGCTGCGCCTGGCCCGTCGTCGCTCGCCGCAAGGAGATCTCCGCCGAGTTGCAAACCATCGCCTGGACCATCGCCGGGGCCGGGGCGCTGAGCACGCTGGTGATGCTGATGTTCGGCGCGGTCAGCCGCCGGTATTCCCAGGAGTTTATGCCGACGCTAATGCTGCTGGCGTTTGTGGGGGCCGGCATGTGCTCCAGCGTCAAGGGCGGCTGGCGGCGCTGGGCCCCGGCGGCGTGGGCGGTATTGGTTTCGTCCTTTCTGCTCCACGCGCAGATCGCCTTCTACCAGAGCTTCATGACGCCCACGCCGGACCTCAACGTCGTGCGCGCCTTCGTCGCCATCACGCCGACCTTGCAGAAGATCGCCCCCGGCCCCCGGCTCAACCAAGAAGCCGCCGTCGCCGCGAATGACCTGGGGACAGTGCTGTTGCAGCAGCGCCGCTTCGCCGATGCAGTGGCCATGTTTGAGAAGGCCGCCGCCTGGCAGCCGGAGTCGGACCGAATTCGCCAAAACCTGGAGACGGCGCGGCGGCTAGCCGGAGCCTCGCCCGCCAGGTAAACCTGGGCGGCTCAAATCGACATCCACGCCAGCGTCAGAGACAAGACCACCATAGTCGCCACAATCACATACGCCAACGCGTTGTACGCCCGCGAGCTCTTCCATTCGCCCATCAGATCCTCGCGGTTGATCAGCAGCAAGGTGAAAACCAAAATCACCGGCAGCAGCACTCCGTTGAGCACTTGCGAGAGCAGGATCATCCGCACCAGCGGAAATCCGGGAATCAGCGTCATCCCCGCGCCGACCACGATCAGCAGCGTATACATCCAGTAGAACGTCGGCGCTTCGTCGAAGCGCTTGTTGACCCCGGACTCAAACCCCAGTCCTTCGCAGACCGTATACGCCGTGGACAGCGGCAGGATGCTGGCCGCAAACAGCGACGCCGACAGCAACCCGCCCGCGAAGAGGTAGTAAGCGTATTCGCCCAACGGCCGCAACGCCAGCGCCGCCTCGGCCGCGTCGGAGATCGAGCGCGGCTCGTGCTCCCAGATCGCCGCCGCGCTGGCGACGATGATGAAGAAGGCGATCAGCGACATCATCACCGAGCCGATCACCACCTCGATTCGCGACTGTTTGTACTGCCGTGTATCGACCCCCTTTTCCACGATAGCCGCTTGCAGGTAGAACTGCATCCACGGCGCCCCGGTGGTTCCGACTAAGCCCACCAGGATGGCGATATAGCCGATGTCGTCCATCATCACCGGCGTCACCGTCGCTTTCAGTGCCCGGTTCCAGTCCGGCTCAACCATCACGGCCGAGATGAAGTAGGCCGCATAGAAGCTGCTGGCCACCAAAAAGACCTTCTCCACGCTGTTGTAGGTGCCCTTCACCACCAGCAGCCACACCAGCACCGCCCCGATCGGAACCGAAACCCACCGGGGCGTTGAGAACAGCTCCATCGAGCTTGCAATACCGGCAAAATTCGCCGCCACGTTCGCCAGATTAACGATCAGCAGCGCCGCCATCACCAGGAACGTCGTGCGCAGACCGAACTCCTCGCGGATCAGGTCCGACAGGCCCTTGCCGGTGACCGCGCCCATGCGCAGGCACATCTCCTGCGCCACGATTAGCGAAATCGAGATCGGGATCAGCGTCCAGAGGGTGGCGTAGCCGTAGGCGGCGCCGGCCTCGGAGTAAGTGAAGATGCCGCCGGCGTCGTTGTCGACCATGGCGGTGATGAAGCCCGGGCCCAGGACCGCCAGAAAGAGCCCAATTTGCCGCCGCTTGTCCTTGAGCCAGTCCATGGAATTGAACAGTCCTCACTAGCGGTTGGGCTTGAGGTAGGCGATCACGTCGTCGGCGGTGATGACGCCATACAGCACGCCGAGCTCGTCCACCACCGGCAGGGCGAAGCAGTTGTACTTGTCAAACAGCTCCACCACGCGCTCCGACGACGAGAGGATGTCGATCCGCACGGTCTCGCGGAACGCCAGCGGCCGCAGCGGCTGGTCCGGGCCCACCAGGAACAGCCGGCCGATGGGCGCGGTGGCGATCA
>CAYOPA010000135.1:0-11531 GCA_964405625.1 uncultured Bryobacterales bacterium | reverse complement strand
CCAGCGCTCGGCCAAGCTCGCGTTCAACGTCGGGCAGGGGACGCAGGACATCGGCTTTCGCAACGACATCCTGGTGCTGTTCACCGCCGAGCCCGCCCCGCCGCTCCGCCTGCGCGTGAAAAACGAAAAGGGCGAGCCTGCGATGGCGTCGTTCGTGGTGCGCGACCGGCAGGGGCGGCTCTACCCGAACCCGGCCAAGCGGCTGGAGCCGGATTTCCCCTTCCAGGAACAGGTCTACCGCTACGATGGCGAAACGCTGAACCTGCCGCCGGGCTACTACACGATCGAGACCTCGGGCGGGCCGGAGTTCTTCACCCGCACCAAGGAACTGCCCGTCGACGCGAGCGGGCCGGGCGAGCTGGCGGTCCAACTCCAGCGTTGGATCGATCCCTCGGCCTACGGCTGGTATTCGGGCGACCATCACGTCCACGCCTCCGGCTGCGCCCATTACAAGAACCCGACCGAGGGCGTCGAGCCGGAGGCGATGATGCGGCAGGCCCTGGGCGAGAACCTCAACATCAGCTCGGTGCTGACGTGGGGACCGAGCTGGTATCACCAAAAACAATACTTCTCCGGGGCCGACCACGAGCTTTCCGAGCCCGACCGGCTGATGCACTATGACGTGGAGGTCTCCGGCTTCCCCTCGGCCCACGCCGGGCACCTGATCCTGCTGGGGCTGACCGAGGACGACTACCCCGGTACCACGCGCATCGAACAGTGGCCGAGTTGGGACCTGCCGGTGCTCAAGTGGGGCAAATCGCAGGACGCCATCACGGGCTTTTCGCACTCCGGCTGGGGGTTGGAGGTACGCACGGACGAACTGCCCAACTTCGAGATGCCGGGCTTTGACGGCATCGGCGCCAATGAGTACATCGTGGACGTGACCCACCCGGACACGATCGACTTTATTTCGACGGTCGATACCCCGGCGGTGTGGGAGCTCAACATCTGGTACCACACGCTCAACGTGGGCTTCCGGACGCGGATCTCCGGCGAGACGGACTTTCCATGCATCTATCAGGCGAAGGTCGGGCTGGGCCGCAGCTACGTGAAGCTGGACGAGCTGACCTATCGCGGCTGGATCGAGGGCGTACGAGCGGGCCGGGCCTACGTTTCCGACGGCAAGAGCCATCTGATGGATTTTGAGGTGAACGGCCAACCACTGGGCGAGAGCGGGTCAGAGATCGCCGTGGGCGCGGGCGAGACGGTGAAGGTCAAGCTCAAGGCGGCGGCGATGCTGCCGGACGTTCCCGATCCGAGCTTCGCGGGCCTGCGCTATGACCAGAAACCCTACTGGGATGTGGAACGGGCGCGGATTCCCGGCACGCGCGACGTGGCCGTGGAGATCGTGGTGAACGGCGAGCCGGTGGCGCAAAAGCCGCTGCGGGCCGACGGCATGGTGCGCGACATGGAGTTTGACGTCCCGGTGGAGCGCTCAAGCTGGATCGCGGCTCGGATTCTGTATACCTCGCATACCAATCCGATCTTCCTGGTGGTCGACGACAAGCCGATCCGGGCTTCGCGCCGCAGCGCCGAGTGGTGCCTGGCGGCCGTCAACCAGTGCTGGACGCAGAAGGCGCCGCGCATTCGCGAGGAAGAGCGCGAGGACGCACGAACGGCTTACGACCACGCCCGCGAGGTGTACCGCAAGCGGATCGCCGAGAGCGAGGCCCCGTAGGATCGGCGCGTCGGCAATCAAAGGCAAGGCGCGACCTGAAGCGGCGGCAGATCGGCAGAGGGCCTCGACCGCGGGGTCGAGGCGGCAGGCGTAGGCGCCTGCGCTACCTGTCCGCCGCGGGCCTGAGCGAAACCTTGAAAATCCAGGGAGCGCCCGTTCCCATTGCCGCCTAGATGCCGGTCTTGACCGGGGGCATATTGTCCACAAAACCAGCCTTGTTGCGGCGCAGCTCGGCGATGGCCATCTCGCGCATCTCCTTAAGCTTCGCCTGGAACGCAGGCTTGACGGCCAGATTGTCGAGCTCGTCGGGGTCCTTCTGCATGTCGTAGAGCTCCTCGAGATCCTCAATCAGCGGACGCACGTACTTGTAGTCGCCGTGGCGGATCATCACGTACCAAGGCACCTCGCCGTGCATGGCGCCTTCGCCCTTCGGGATCACGTTCGTGTCCGAGCCGTAGTTGCGACCGGTCGCCGCCAGCATCGCCGGTCGGTCCCACTTCGCGTTCGGGTCTTTCAGCAGCGGCGTCAGGTCCTGGCCTTGAAACTCCCAGGGATGCTCCAGTCCGGCGAAGCTGAAGATGGTCGGCACAATATCGACCCCGGCCACCGGCGTGTCCACGACGGTCCCCTGCGGCAGCCGGCTGGGCATGCTGATGACCATCGGCGAGCGGATATTGGCGTCGTAGGCGGCGACCTTGGTGCCTCGAAAGCCGTGCTGGCCCCAGGCCAAGCCCTGGTCGGCGGTGAAGATCACGAGCGTGTTCTCCCGCTGGCCGCTCTTGTCGAGCGCGTCCATCACACGGGTGATGTTTTCGTCCAAGCCCCGCACCACCTGGTGATACTGTTGCACCCAGGAGGTGATGGAGCGCCCCTGGAAGAACGGCGTTCCGTTCGGCCCCACCGTCCAGGCGCTGATTTTCTGCGCCCAGTCCGGTTTGCCGGGCCGAGGGGCGAATACGTCCTTCGGCGTGTCGAAGTCGATGCCGGCGTAATCGTTCATGTGGCGGTCGGCCGGGGTGAACGGGCTATGCGAGGCGCCATAACAGAGCCACAGATACCAGGGCTTGTCCGCCGGACGGCCCTCGCCGTTGATCACGTCCACGGCCCAATCGGTGTACTGGTCGGTGGAGTAGCGCTCCAGCATTTCGGTCTTGCCGCCCTGGTAGGTGATGGGCTGGTTGTAGTAGTAGTTCTGGTTGGTTTCCGGGTGGGCGGGCCGGTTCCAGACGATCTGATAGTCCCAGTCGCGACCGTAACCGGTATCGGTCCCGGTGTGCCACTTGCCGATCTGGATAGTGTGGTAGCCTTCCCGCCGAAAGACCTTCGGCCAGAAGGGCGTCTGCTCCGGATCGTAAGTACTGCCTGGGTATTCGCCCTCCATACGCATCGACTCGACCGAGAACTGGTGCTTGCCGGTAAGCAGCGTGGCGCGCGAGGGCATGCACCACGAGCCGATGTAGGCGTATTCGAAGCGCACGCCTTCAGCCGCGAGCTTGTCCATCGCCGGCGTTCGCACCCACGGATAGGACTGCGGGTAGGCCCCCATCGTGCGATAGGAGTGGTCATCGGTGTAGATAAACAGGATGTTGGGGCGATCGGCGGCGGCAAGCGTTGCGAGCGCGATCAGCGCGAGGGTTGAAATGCGTGCGAGGAGGGTCATGCCGCCGGTATTGTGATCGAATCGGAACGGCGAGTCAACCGACTTAACAGAGCAATGCTAGGGCGAGGCAGCTCCCGACGGATCATGACGATGCGGTTTCGACCCGCGCATATCAGGGCGATCCATCGTCGCGGTTGCCGCCGCGCCGTCTTCTCCTCCGCTTCCAATAACGAGGGCCGGTCGCCCTCTGGAAAGAGGCCGCCCGGCCCTTTTCCATCCGCCAGCCCCGGCGGGGGTTGACAGAGTCGTTCCATATCAGAACTTCACTTCCATCAGATTGTCCGGGGGACTTTCACCCCCAAGTTGCCGAACATGCTCGGCGCACAACCCGCGGGGTCGGCTTTCGAGCCGACGCTCCGAGGGAATCGTTACTTCGCGAGGCACAGCCTCGCGTGCACGGCTGGAGCCGTGCGCCACGACAGGTCAGCCGGTGCGAGATCGGCGTTGTGACGCGGTTCCGGCCGCGCGCCAAGGAGAATGATAATCTGGGAGGCGATGGGCGCGACCGAGCTTCGCCGCGAGATTGACCGTCTCGTCCACGCCGGCCGCGCCGCCGAGGCAGCCGCCGCGTTGGGCTCCCTGTGGCGCGCCGAGCCTTCCGCCGGCTCCGCCCGCTACCTGCTCAAGAGCTTCCACTCCCTGCGCGAAGAGCTCCCGCTGCGGCCCTTCAACCTCGTCATCCTGCGCTCGTATACCGTCGAGCCCCTCGTCCCGCTGCTGCGCGCCGAGGCGCTGGTCAGCGGCATGGACCTCAACATCCGAACCGGCGAGTTCAACGTCTGGGCCCAGGAGATCTACGACCCATCCGGCCCGCTCTACACCGAGAAGCCCGACGCCGTCATTGTGGCGCTCGAAGAGCCTGACCCCTCGGAGATCTCGGGCGCCCTCGACTTCTTCCGCCGCCGTTCCGACGCGGCCGTCATCGTGCACAATCGCGCCGTACCGGCGTCGCCCCGGCGCGGCGTGTTTGACCTGCAATCCGACGCTCCCGAGCGCGAGGCCGTCCAGGCGCTCAACAAGCGGTTGCGGGAGTCTTTGCAGGGCCTGCGCGGCGTTTATCTGCTGGACCATGACGCCCTGGTGGCGCGCGCGGGCGCCGACGGCTGGCGCGACGCCCGCAAGTGGGTCAGCGTGCGGCTGCCGATGGCCTCGAACCACATGGGGAGCTTGGTGGCCGAGTGGATGCGCTTCCTCCAGCCCCTGGCCGGCAAAGTCGCCAAATGCGCCGTCGTGGATCTGGACAACACGCTATGGGGCGGCGTGATCGGCGAGGATGGCATGAACGGGATTCAGCTCGACGACGGGCTCCCCGGCGCCTTCCACCACGAGCTCCAACAGGCGCTGCTGGAGCTGACCGAGCGGGGCGTCTTGCTGGCCGTGTGTAGCAAAAACAATCCCGACGACGCGCTGCAAGCCCTCAACACCCATCCGGGGATGCTGTTGCGCGAAACGCACTTCGCGGCGCTGCGCATCAACTGGGAGGAAAAGGCCCGCAACCTGGAAGAGATCGCCGCCGAGCTCAACATCGGCGTCGACGCGCTGGCGTTCATTGACGACAACCCGGTTGAGCGCCAAAACGTGCGCCTTCGCCTTCCCGAAGTTGCCGTCCTGGAGTTGCCCGACGACGTGGCGGGCTGGGCGGCGGCGGTTCGCGAGGCGCCGGTCTTTCAGCGCTTGCAGTTGTCGAGCGAAGACGCCCGGCGCGGCGAGATGTACGCCCGTCAGCGCGAGCGCAAGCAGTTGGAGCAATCCCACGGCAGTCCCGAGGACTTCTTGCGCTCGCTGGAGCAGGAAGTCGAGATCGCGCCGCTCTCGGGCGTCAATCTCGCCCGCATCGCCCAGCTCACGCAAAAGACGAACCAGTTCAATCTAACCACGCGGCGCTACTCCGAGCCGGAGATCGAGTCACTGGCGGCGCGGCCGGGCGCGAGCGTCTGGGCGCTGACGGTTCGCGACCGTTTTGGGGACAACGGACTGACGGGCGTGGCGATCTTGCTGCGCGACGGCGACGATTGCGTGATCGACGCGTTGCTGCTAAGCTGCCGCGTGATCGGCCGGACCGTCGAGACGGCGCTGCTGGCGTTTCTCGAACGGCAGGCCCGCGAGGAAGGCTGCCGCAGCCTGCGCGGCTGGTTCCTGCCCACCAAGAAGAACGCCCCCTGCGCCGCCTTCTACCCCGACCACGGCTTCCGCGAGATCGCCTACGACGGCGAGGCGGTGTTGTGGGAACGCGACCTCGCCGCCGATAGTACTATCGGCGCGCCGGACTGGATCAAGCTCGTTGCGCCCGCCCCCGTCGGCGGCTGATTTCGCCATACTGGAGCAGATCGTGAACATCTTTGACGAGTTGCGGACCCTTGCCGCCGACATCTTCGAAGTGGAGCCGGACGAGCTTACCGAGGACTCCTCGCCCGAAACCGTGGGTTCCTGGGACTCGGTGCAGCACCTCAGTCTGATCCTGGCCATCGAGGAGCAATACGGCATCCAGCTTGACCCCGAGGAGATCGGCGGAGCGGCGACCTTGGGCGAGCTCGCGACCATCGTCGAAAAGGCGCAAGTCAGCTAGCGCCGTCTACCCGCCATGCGGATCACGTTCGATAGCTTTCGCGACAAGCATGTCTCCGCGGTCCAGGCCTTCAATGAGAGAGCCGAGAGGCTAAGCCCGCACAAGGAATTCCGGCTGGCGCCGCGTCCCGCGCACGGTCGGTTCGCGCCCGATTCCGGTAATCCGGTCTGGGAGGACTACTACCTGGCGCTGGAAGGCGAGCAAGTGCGCGGCGGGTACGCCCTGCGGCGGCTGCCTTTTCAGGCCAACGCGGTCGAGCTCAAGCTCGGCTTCTTCTACGCGCCGGTCGCCGAAGCGCTGTGGGACAAGCGTTACGCCATGGTCGCCTCGCAATTGCTTCGCGATGCGCTGCGTCGAAACCCGCATCTCTTCTGCCTTGGCATGGGCGGGTGGGGCAACCCACTGCCCAAGATGCTCCGGGCGCTGAAGTGGGGCTTCCGGGAGGTTCCGTTTCGCTTTCGGGTATGCCGGGCGTCGCGCTTTCTGCGTGAAATCAAGCCGTTGCGGACCAGCCGTCCGCGCGAGGCGGTCGCCGACATCGCCGCTTGGACGGGCGTGGGGGCCGTCGGCGTCAGCGCTTGGCAGCGGCTGCGAGGCGCGCCGGGCTCGCGCGGCTTGGAAGTGCTGGAGGAGAGGGAGTTTGGCGACTGGGCCGACGAAGTCTGGACGCGCGGCCGGGACGGCTACGCGCTCGCCCAACTTCGGACCAGGCAGGTGCTCGAATTGCTCTACCCAGCGAGCGATTCCCGCTTCTTGCGGTTACGCGCTCGACGGCATGGCGCCGAGGTCGGCTGGGCGGTGATGTTCGACACGACCATGCGCGACGACCAGTACTTTGGGAACCTTCGGGTCGGTACGATCATCGACGGCTTTGCGCATCCGGACGACGTTCCGGCCCTGCTTGCCGCCGCCGCGGAGCACTTGCAGGACCGAGGCGTCGACTTGATCATCTCCAACCAGGCGCACGAGGCTTGGGTCGGCGGGCTGGAGCGGGCCGGCTTTCTTACCGGCCCGTCCAATTTCCTGTTCGCCGCCGCGCCGGGCTTGGCCAAGATCCTGGAACCGTTTGAGCAGTCCTTGGACCGCGCCCACCTCAACCGCGGCGACGGAGACGGCCCGATTCACCTGTAGGGGCGGGTGGAAGCCCGCCCAAAACCAGTTGAATTCGAACGTCGAGCCGGCTTGGGCGGCCTTCCGGCCGCCTTTCCGGAAACGCAACCCGCCTCAGTAGGTAATACGCAGCATCAACTCCGTCTGCCGCGGCAGATTGGCCTGAGAGCCGATGGCGCCAAACGGCCCGGCGCCGAACGTGGTGTTGGGACCGCCGAAGACCGGCTGGTTCAGCATGTTGAACGATGCGGCGCGAAGCTCCATCTGAACCCGCTCCTTGACCGAGAACTTCTTCGACAGCGTCATGTTCCAGTTGTTCATGCCCGGTCCGCGAATCGAGTTGACGCGCGCGCCGAGGTTGCCGAAGGTGAAGTTCGCAGGCTGGGCGAAAGCGTCGGTATTGAAGTACCGGTTCAGCCGCTCCACGTGGGGAACGCCCTTGACGCCGGCGGACGGATCGCCGACGGCGTCCGGCCGCTGGCCGCCTTCACCAACACCGAAGATGGTCGACTGCTGCACGCCGAAGGTCAGCGGGAAGCCGCTCTGGTAAGTGTTGAACGCCGAGATCTGCCAGCCGCCGATGATGTGGTCGGCGACCGGGTTAATGTTCTTGAGGAACTTGCCTTTTCGGCCTACCGGCAATTGGTAGGCGAAAGTCAGCGTAAGCCGGTGCGGCACGTCGAACTCAGCGACGGCTCGCTCGGCCTGACGGTTGTAGTTGTTCTGCGGCGGCGAGATGTCGCCGATGTTCTTGGAGAACGTGTAGGCGACCAGTGCGGTCAAGCCGTCGGCCATGCGCTTCTGGTACTTCGCCTGTAAGGAGTGGTAGACCGAATTACCGAAGGCGGGGGCGGCCCGGGTAATGTTCAAGAACTGCGGGTAGGGGCGCAGCAACTGCTTGCGCTGCACCGTGCGTCCGCTGAGCGGGCCGGCCCCGATGACGCCGAAGAATGGGTTTTCGACCTGCTCGTTGAGGACCTGTCCGAAGGAGAGCAGGTTGTCTGGGAGCTGGTTGATGTTCTCGGAAAAGCCCGTTTCAGACTGATCAGTCGCCAGTTGGATGCCCCGGCTCCCCGTGTAGCCGACCTCCAGGACCGCCTGACCCGGCAGAGCTTGCTGGACGTTGAACGTCCAGGTGTGGAATTGCGGCGTGCGGTCAGCGGGCTCCACGAAGCGGATGTTCTGGCCGAGCAGAGTGCCCAGACCCTGCGAGGAGCCGGTGATCGGCAGGTGTCCTTGAGGGAAGGGATTGGACAAAGAGTTCAGAGGCGTGATGCCGTCGGTGGACGTCACCCAGGGAGTCTGGGCGTCAAAGCCGGGCGACTCCACCGAGCCGATGATCGGGATGTAATAGAGTCCGTAGCCGGTCCGGATGACCGTTTTGGGGAACAGGCGGTAGGCCAGACCGATGCGCGGCGACCAGTTGTTGCGATCGGGATCGTAAATGCCGCGCGGGTTGCCGTCCTGACTGGCGAAGTTGAGCCCGCCGCGGAGGTTCAGGCCGGGAACTGCTGCGTCGATCGGGCTGGTGCAACTGAAGCAGAAGCCCCGGGTGGCGCGATCGAAGCGCTCCGTGCGCGGCGTTTCGAATTCATAGCGCAGCCCCAGGTTCATGGTCAGCTTGCTGGTGATCTTCCAGTCGTCCTGGATGTAGCCGGACCAGTATTTATTCAGGATCGACACGCCGGTGGATTGGCGGATCGACCCGGAGCCGAGCCCGACCAGCAGCGACGCGATCGGGAAGCCCGCCGTCGCCGCCGGCTGGTCCGCGCGCGGACCGTTCGTCCAGGCGTTGCTGAAGTTGAACGCCCCCGACGGCTGCGGGTTGATAAAGAAGTTGCCGTAAATCAGCCGCCCTTCAAAGCCCATCTTGATCAAATGCGCCCCGCGCATCATCGAGACGCTGGGCTGCAACGTCCAGGTATGGCCGGGGTTGGTCTGCCAATCCGTGGTCGACAGCCCTTGGAAACCGGTGAAGCTCATCTGCGGGAACGCCGCACGTTGGGCCATCCCGGCAAACTGCTGCGAGAAACCGAGGCTCGTCAAGTCGAATCCGTCGGAGAACGGAAGCCGATCCTCAGTGCCCCAAACGTAGCCGAACCGCACGTCAAATGTTGTCCGCGGATTCAGCAGGACGGTATTGCCAATCGAGGCGCCGAGGTTGGGCCGGTCAACGACGTTGCGGCCTGGAGAGGCGATACCGTCGAACTGGTGCGGGAAGATCAGCGTCCCTGTGCCGCGGTTGACGCGCGCGAACATCGTCCAGTTGTCGCTGAAGCGGTGGTCCGCCTTGCCGACAAAGGCGTCATAGTTGCGAGGCCACTTGTCGGAGAACGTGAAGTTGTTGACCCAGGGCTGATTGGGGTTCGGCGGCGCCGTGTTCTGGTCCGGGAAGAAGCCGACGGCATTGCGTCCGACCGGGTCGAGCCGAGAGGCCGGAATTACGTTATTGGCAAACCGAGAGCGGGTGGGAACGCCATTGACCATCTCGACGGAGTACGGATCAAAGAGCGGGTTGGACACCTCCGAGAAGTCGCCCTGCCGCATCAGCGGAGTCGGCACCGTCGCGCGGCGGTTGAGGCCATTGCCTTCGCGGGCGCCTTCGTAGCTGATAAACCCGAACGTGCGGTTCTTGATGATCGGGCCGCCGACAGTAACGCCGAAGGTGTTGGCCCCGAATGCCGGCAGTTCCCTACCCTGACCGCGCGCGAAAAAGTTGTTCGCGTCGAGCGCGGAATTGCGGAAGTAGTCGTAGAACGAGCCATGCAGCTCGTTCGTGCCGGACTTGATGACGATGTTCATGAAGCTGCCGGCGGCGCGCCCGAACTCGGCGGGCAGAATGCCGGTTTGCAGCTTGAACTCGCCAACGGCGTCCACCGCCGGAACCCACTGGGCGATGTTAACGCCGCGGTTGACGTTCACCGTGTTGACGGCCCCGTCCACCGCCACGTCGCCGGAGGCCACAGGGGAGCCGTTGGCCGAGAAAAGCACGTTGGTAATCGTGTCGTTGGGGCGCGTGTCTTCTCCGAAGCGATTGTTCACCACGCCGGGAGCGAGCGTGAACATGAACAGGCTGCTGCGGCCCTTGAGCGGCAGGTTGTCCTTGATCTCGGAACGAATGGTGGCGCCGGTCGAGACGTCGTCGGTCTGGATCAGGCTGACCTCGCCGGTCACCTCGACGGTCTCCGTGAACTGGCCAAGCTCAAGGCTGATGTCGATGCGCTGGTTCTGACCCAAATCAAGCTCAATCCTGTCGACGATGTTGGTTTTGAATCCCTCGGATGTTGCGCTGAGCCGGTAAGCGCCGGGGGCCAGGAACTGAAAAGCGTAGAGACCGGATTCGTTGGCGGTGGAGCTCAGGACGGCTCCGGTGCCGATGTTGGTGAGCTCGACGGAGGCGCCGGGGATGCGGGCGCCGGACTGGTCGGCCACGCTGCCTTGGAGCGTGGCGCGGAACTCCTGGGCTGCCAGCGGCCCCAGGGAGAGCAGAAGGAGCAGGAAAAGCGAACCAAAGATCTTTGTTTTTCTCACGAGACTGTACCTCGGCACGGAAGTTTTCGGCTCAGGGTAGAGAAATCGGCGGCGCTTTTGCCGTCAAGCCTACTTGGCTCCCGATGTTAGATCAACTATGATCTATTTGCAAGAACCGCTTGTTCCGACTTTTGTGACGCGGGATACTATGGGGCTTATGGTCAGCGGCGTCCGCCCTCCCCTTCGCGCCTTGGAGCCGGTTTCCACCTGTGATCGGATCATTACTTCGCTGAAGGACGCCTTCTTCTCGGGACAGTTCCGGCCGGGCGACGCCATTGTGGAGCGCCGGCTTGCCGACGAGCTCGGCGTCGGGACGCCTCCGGTGCGGGAGGCCCTGGTAATCCTCCAGGAGCAGGGCTTCGTCAACCGGGTGGCGAACAAAGCCACCTACGTGACGCGCTACACGCCCGAGGAAGCGCGCCAAGCGTTTGCCTTGCGAGTGGAGCTTGAGCTGACGGCCTTCCGCTGGGCCAAGCCCTTGGCGACGCCTGAACAGCTCGACGAGCTCGATCGCCGCGTGGAGTCGCTCGTTGCGGCGGGCAAGGCCGGCGAAGCCCGCAGGTTTCTCGAGCTCGACCTGGAGCTCCACGGCGCGTGCTGGCAACTGAGCGGGAACCGCTATCTCGCGGAAACGCTGCACCGGCACATGGCGCCGCTGTCGGTTTTTGTCATCCTGGCCAGCGGCTTCAAGCCGACCGGCGAGATGGCCCGCGAGCACTACCATCTAGTGCGGGCGCTACGGGAGCTGGAAGAGCCGGCGTTTTCTCACGAGGTCCGGCGCACGCTCACCCACTTCGCCGACCATTGGCCAACGGTCATCCCGGCTCAACAAGGAACGATGTAGCACTGGAGCGGGTCCATCAACCGCTCGTGCATCGCTGCCTCGCGCGCCACGAGCGTCCAAACCAGTTTCGTTCGGGTTTGGGAGGCTTTCAGGCAGCCTCTACACCACCACCAGCGATGCGATCATGATCGCCAGCGCGACC
>CAYOPA010000134.1:11183-11598 GCA_964405625.1 uncultured Bryobacterales bacterium | reverse complement strand
CCCGCGTGCTGGAGCTTTTCAAGGAGCGCCGCAAGCTGATCGAGCAGCTTCCAGCGCCGCCCGAGGCCGCCTATGCGCTGTTTGAGCGCGAGCCCCGCGACGCCCCCATTCACCTGCGCGGAGAGCCGGACAAGCGCGGCGCGGTTGTACCCCGGCGCTTCTTGGAGATTTTGGGCGGTCAGACTTTGCGGAACCCACGAGAGAGCGGGCGCCGTGAGCTCGCCGACTGGATCGTTGATCCCGAGAATCCTCTGACCGCAAGGGTGATGGTTAACCGCCTCTGGCAGCATCATTTCGGACGCGGGCTGGTGGCGAGCCCCAACGATTTCGGCGTGCGCGGCGAAGCGCCGACGCATCCGGAATTGCTGGACTGGCTGGCTGCGCGCTTCGTCGAAGAGGGCTGGTCGATCAAGGC
>CAYOPA010000134.1:0-11173 GCA_964405625.1 uncultured Bryobacterales bacterium | reverse complement strand
CCCGGCGGCGGTCGACATCGACCCGGACAACAAGCTGCTGTGGCGCTGGAGCCGCCGGCGGCTCTCGGCTGAAGAGCTGCGGGATTCGCTGCTAACGCTCAGCGGCGGCCTCAAGCTCGGACCGGCGGAGGAGCATCCGTTCCCGACGCAGGACACCTGGGACTACACCCAGCACAAGCCCTACCAAGCCGTGTATGAAACGGACCGCCGCAGCGTCTATCTGATGACGCAGCGTATTCAGAAGCATCCTTACCTGTCGCTGTTCGACGGGCCGGACCCGAATGCGACAACGCCGCTGCGGCGGCTGGCGACCAACCCGATCCAGTCGCTGTTCCTGATGAACAGCGAGCTGGTACATGAAAGCTCGCTGCGGATGGCGCGGCGGCTGCTTGACGCGGGCGGCGAACCGGTGGCGCAAGCGCATCTCCTGCTGCTGGGAACGCCGGCGTCCGAAGCCGACGCCGCCAAGGCGGGAGAGTATCTGGCGCAGGCGCAGCTCGCGATGGGCCAGGCAGGGCTGCCGGAATCCGACCACCGGCGCCAGGCGCTGGCGAGCTACTTGCGGGTTTTGATGGCCTCCAACGCCTTTCTGCACGTAGACTGAGGAGCGAAATGGCGACGTCGACGACACCGATCACCTTGGCGGAGTTCGAGCGGCTGCTGGATGAGACCGGCGGGCCGAAGCGCGAGCTGATTGAAGGGGAGGTAGTAGAGTTGACATTTCCGCAACGCGCCCACAGCCGCGCTCAGCAGGCGATCAACCGCGCTTTGGCTCGGTACCTTGATGGCAATCCGATCGGCGAGATCGGTTCGGAGTGGGGTTTTCGATTGAGTCGAGACCCGGATACCCTGGTCGGACCGGATCTGTACTTTCTGACGACGGAGCGCGCGGGAGAGGCCAGTTGGGGATGGATGGAAGGCGCGCCGGACATCGCCATCGAGATCATCTCCCCCAGCGAGCGCTTCGGCGATATCCGCCATAAGGTGGATCTCTATCTCAAAGCCGGCGCCCGGCATGTCTGGCTGATCTACCCGGAAGCCTGTGAGGCGCAAGTCTACGCCTCGGACGGTTCAGCGCGCATTCTGCGAGCGAAGGACTCGCTGGAGGCCCCCGAACTGCTGCCCGGCTTCAGTTTGTCAGTCGAAGAGGTCTGCCGCGACAGCCGGCCCAAACCTGAGTAACACATTCGAGACAGAGCCATGTTCCGACCCCGTCCCTTCACCCGCCGCACCGCACTACGAAGCCTCGTCGGCTCCTCGATGCTGCTGCCCGGCATCCTCTCCGAGCTTGCCGCGTCGGAGTCATCGGACCCGCTGGCGCCCAAGCAGCCGCACTTTGAGCCCAAGGCCAAGCGGGTCATCTTCCTGTACATGACCGGCGGGGTCAGCCACATTGACACCTTCGACCACAAGCCGCGGCTAATCGCCGATGCGGGCAAGGAAGTCGACACGATCCGCGGGCGGAAGATTCTCAAGCCGCCGGTATGGGAATTCCGTCCGCGCGGCGAGTCCGGCATGATGGTGTCGGACATTTTTCCCGAGATGGCGACCTGCGCCGACGACCTGTGCCTGATCCGGTCGATGCGCAACGAACACAACGACCATTTCCAGGCGACGCTCGGCATCCATACCGGCTCGGTGACGTTCGCTCGCCCGAGCATCGGCTCGTGGGTCAGCTACGGGCTGGGGACATACAACAAGAACCTGCCTTCGTTCGTGGTGATCGCGCCGCATTTGCCTTACGCCGGCGCGCAGGGCTGGTCGGCGGACTTTTTGCCCGGCGAGCACGAAGGAACGCGTATCCTGCCCGGCGAGGCGCCGATTCCGAACATGACGCGCCGCGCGCCGACGCCAGAGATCCAACAGATGGAGCTGGGCCTGCTGGAGTACTTCAACAAACAGCACTTGGCCGACCGCGCCGACGACGCCGCGCTGGCGGCCCGCGTTCAGAGCTTCGAAACCGCTTTCGGCATGCAGATGGAGGCTCCGGACGTTTTTGACCTCAGCCAGGAGAGCGACGCCACGCTCGCCCTCTACGGCTTGGAGCGCGGCGATACCTCGGGCTTCGCCTGGCAAGCGCTCATCGCCCGCCGCATGTGCGAGCGCGGCGTGCGATTCATCGAGCTGATTGACACCGGCGCATCGAAGAACTGGGACGCCCACAGCAACATGGGCACGTACGAAGGTCTATCGCAAAACGTGGATCGGCCGATCGCCGGTCTGCTGAAGGACCTCAAGAGCCGCGGGATGTTGGAGGACACCCTGGTGGTTTGGACCACGGAGTTCGGTCGCATGCCCTGGATCAACAAGGAGGAAGAGAAGGGGCGCGGCCACCATTCCTCAGTCTTTTCCACGTGGCTGGCCGGAGCGGGCGTCAAGCCGGGATTCACCTACGGCGAGTCCGACGAATACGGCATGACGGTGGCGGCCGACGAGATGCACCTGCACGACTACCACGCCACGCTGCTGCATCTGCTCGGCTTTGACCACACCAAGCTAACCTACCGCCACGCCGGCCGGGACTTCCGGCTGACCGACGTGGCGGGCAAGGTGATCTCCGACGTGCTGGCCTGACGCGGATGCGAGGGTGCGTTGCGGGTTGCGGGCAGCCGCGAACGGAAAGATTCTCCGGTTGAGCGGACCCCATTGGAGGGCGGGCGGATGTACAATCAAGCGGTCGCCCGGAGGCGACCCCATTTGCATCGACGGATTCTCATCCTCTCCCTCGCGGCGCTCAGCGCCCCGGCTTTCGCTCAGGATCTGAGCTTCTTTATCACCAGCAAGGGCTCCGGAGACGGCGCCAATCTCGGCGGGCTGGCAGGGGCTGACGCGCATTGCCAGAGCCTCGCCGCAGCCGCAGCCGCCGGCGCCGGGTCCAAAGCCTGGAAGGCCTACCTCAGCACGAAGACCGAAAACGCCCGCGACCGCATCGGCGACGGCCCTTGGTACAACGCTAAAGGAGTGAAGGTGGCCGACAACGTCGCCGATCTGCACTCAGACAACAACAAGCTCAGCAAGGAAAATTCACTGACTGAGAAAGGCGCCGTGGTCAACGGCCGCGGCGACTCGCCCAACCAGCACGACATCCTGACTGGCTCGCAGGCCGACGGCACGCGCTATACCGACGGCGAGGACCACACCTGCTCGGGCTGGACCTCCAATGGCGAGGGCTCGGCGCAGGTGGGCCATCATGACAGACAGGGCGGCGGTCCCGCGGCCACTTCGTGGAACGCCTCCCATGCCTCGCGCGGTTGCAGTCAAGAAAACTTGATCGGCACCGGCGGCAATGGCTACTTCTACTGCTTCGCGGCAAACTAACGTGAGCGCCCGGATTCGCCGTTCGCCGGCGATCCGGGCCGCAAACGGTATCCAGCCCGCACGATCCGCCGCAAGATTTCGAACGAGAGCTCATGGTCGCCCTTGTCGAAGTCCGCGCCCGCATGGTCCGCACCGTTGGTCAAATGGGCCACGATCCCGATAGCCGCATCTCGTGCTGACGCCAGCGCGAACAGCGACGCGGCCTGCATCTCCACAGCCAGAATCCCATCGCGAGCGTGCCTGTGCAGTTGCCCCGCTGTTTCGCGATACGGGGCGTCCGTGGTCCACACGGGACCTTCGATGACGGGGAGCCCGACGCCCGCCAATTCGGCGGCGAGCAGCTTTTGCAATTCTCCGGGCGCTTCGGCGAAGCGTCCCGGCGGAAGGTAGTGCAGCGACGTTCCCTCGTCCCGGAGGGCGCGCGTGGGAACGACTAGGCTGGGCAATGGCGTTGCGTCCAAAACCCGGCCCGCCGAAGTCAAGCCGACAATCACCTCCGCACCCGACACAAGAAGCTGTTCCGTCACCAGAACCGCATACGGCCCGCCAATGGTTCTGGCCACCACGCCCGCGGAATCGCCGTCGAAGTCCACTTGCTGCATGCTCGTGTGGAAGCAGGCCCAGGTCTCACAGGGTCTGGACTTGCCGGTGGTTGCCAACCAATCGCTGAGGTCCCCGTCGAAGTCGAGCACGCAAACAAGCGGCACGGCACGAGCGGGCAGCCCTCGCTGGGCGCGGACGGCCGCCACCAGAGACTCCGCCGTGAAGACGCTCGCCTCGTTGAGAGGATGGTCCAGCAGCGGCGTTTCATTATTTGTCGGCATGAAGCTTATCGCGTAACGCGACGGTCGCCGCCGGCCCGCTCGATGGGAGTCCGGAGCAGCCCCGCGAGGGTCTGGTAACGCGTTCCCTCCAACCCCGGTGCGCCGAAGCGGATATCGCCGCAGTCATCGGCGGGGCGAAACGAGCCGAACAGGCGGTCCCAAACCGAAAGCACGCTGGTGTAGTTGGAATCCATCTCCGCACGCACCTTGGAATGGTGAACTTTGTGCATGTTTGGCGAAACAAGGACGGAGCGAAGAATGCGGTCCGCGCTCGCAGGCAGCGCGACGTTGGAGTGGTGAAACTGCGTGGACAGCAGCAGCATCAGCTCATAGACGACCAGCACGTGGATCTCGATGCCGACCAGCGGCACCAGTCCCATTCGAAGCACGGCGGACATGGCCACCTCGCCGAGATGGAAGCGGGTCGCCGTGGAGACATCCATGGCCGGGTCGCTGTGGTGCATGCTGTGAAACCGCCACAGAAAGGGGACGGCGTGGTTCGCCCGATGCCACCAGTAGGTCCAGCAATCCAGCGCCAGCCAAGCCAACGCAAAGTGCGTCACATTGTCCACGCCCAGGCGGTACAGCAGGCCTGTTTGGTAGCTCTGCGCGTACAGGCTCGCGGCCGCCAGCCCACCGGCAAAAAGCAAGGCGCTGACAATGGCATTCAGGCCCGCGATGACCAGGTTGCGGGCCGCGTGGCCAACTCGTCCCCGCACTGGGAAATACGGCGCGAGCGACTCCCAAAACCAAAAGACTCCAAACCCCGCCAGCGCGATGGCGGGTTGCCAAGCTCTCAGTAGGTCGTACATCGAAGGGCGCTTCCCTTCTCAGGCTAGCGCAGCGCCGCGGTCAGACCTTCTGGATCAGCTCCAGCAACCTCGTCATCGAATACTCGCTGGCTTTGGCCTTGCTGCCGTCGATCTCGAAGTGGGTTTCCAGCGAAAAGGCGCCCTGGTAACCATCCTGGAGCAGAGCCCGGATCTGGCCGACGTGGTCGAACTCGCCGTCGCCGACGCCGCACCACTCGGCGCCGCCGTCGGGCTTGCGCTTGTAGTCGCGCAGATGCACGTGATAGATGCGTTTGGGGTCGAGCTTCTTGTAGCCGGCGGGAAAGGGCTCGGGGTCGCGCTCGCCGGCGGAGTTGTTGGGATCCCAGGTGAGGCCCAGGACGGGGTCGCGGACGGCGGCCAGCAGCTTGGCGGCGTGGGCGGCGGTCCCGACGTAGCTGCCGCCCACATTCTCCAGCGCGAACCGGAAGCCGGCTTTCTTCGCCTTCTCCGTCGCCTTCGCGACGAGGTCGTGGATGCGCGAGTATTCCGCCGGGTCCGGTTTGCCGCCCTTCGGGTAAGTGAAGGCAAAAATGCGAATCAGGTCGGTCCCAAGAATTTCGGCGTTCTCGAAGGCCTTTTCCAAAAGCTCCCACTGGCCCGCCAGGGTCTTGGCGTCCGGCGGCGGGATCTTGAAGAAGCCGGTGTCGATGATCGCCAGCTTGACGCCCGCGTCGTCGAGCATCTTGCGCGCCTGCCGGATCTTGTCGGCCGGTTGCGCCGTGTTGTACTTGCCGAAGAGGTTGCGGATCTCCACCCAGCGCAAGTTGAAGCGCTTGGCAAAAGCCAGCGCGATGGAGAGATCCTCGTCCACCTCGTCGGTGGTGATGGCGATTTTGAGCTTGTTCGGGTCGGCGGCGCGCGCGGCGACGGCGAGCGCGGGCAACGAGGCGAGCACGGCGCGGCGGGTCCAGGTCGGCATTTGGGGAGATTCTAGCAGCCCTATCTGCTATTGTGATCGGCGACAGGCGATTACGATGAAAGTTCTGTGGATTCTACCGACTCTGGCCGCGGCTGCGCTGAGCGCCGCCGCGCCGCCGGCTGATCTGGAATTCTTTGAAAAAGAGGTCCGGCCGGTCCTGGCCGAAAACTGCTACGCCTGCCACAGCTCCAACGCCCCGGCCATTTTTGCAAATCTGCGCCTGGACAGCCGCCAAGGGGTGATCCAGGGCGGAGACGCCGGCCCGGTCGTCCAACCGGGAGAGCCCGCCGCCAGCAAGCTCGTCCGGCTGCTGCACGGCGACGGCCCGCAGATGCCGCCAACGGGGAAGCTGGCGCCGGAAAAGATCGCCGTGCTGGAGCGTTGGATCGCCATCGGGCTGCCGTGGCCCGAAGAAGCGGCGCCCGCCGCCTTGCCCGATCCTTCGGCGCGGTTCGACCTGGAGCAGCGCCGCGCCGAGCACTGGGCCTGGCAGCCGGTCCGCGAGCCCGACATTCCGTCGCCCAACCAGGCCGACTGGGCGCGCAACGCCGTGGACCGCTTTCTACTGGCGCGGTTGGAACAGGAAGACCTCGCTCCGGCCGCCGACGCCGAGCGCCGTGTCTTCATCCGGCGCGCCTCCTTCGATCTCACCGGCCTGCCGCCGACCCCTGCTGAAATCACCGCCTACCTCGCCGACCAGAAGCCAGGCGCCGACGAGCGGCTGATTGAACGCTTGTTGCAGTCGCCCCACTACGGAGAACGGCAAGCCCGGCTGTGGATGGACCTGATGCGCTACAGCGAGTCTCACGGCTCCGAGGGCGACCCGGACATTCGCCACGCCTGGCAGTACCGCGACTACCTGATCCGCGCCTTCAACGCGGACACGCCGTATGACGAGCTCGTCCGCGAGCACCTCGCCGGCGACTTGCTCAGTGAGCCCCGCATTGACCGGGAGCTCGGCACGAATGAGTCGATCCTGGGCGCGGCGCACTGGCGGCTGGTGGAGCATGGCTTCCAGCCGGTCGATCCCTGGGACGACCGCGTCAAGTGGACTGACAACCAAATTGACGTGCTCTCGAAGACTTTCCTGGGCCTGACAGTCTCCTGCGCGCGCTGTCATGACCACAAGTTCGACGCCATCTCGCAGGCGGACTACTACGCGCTGTTTGGGACGATTAAGGGCGCCCGGCCGACGATGCGCCCGATCGACGCGCCCGAGCGGCTGCACTTGAACAGCGAACGCCTGCGTGATCTGAAGGTGAAGATCCGCGCACATTTGGGCGAATCCTGGAGCGAAGCGGCCGCCAAGTTGGCTGACACGCTCGAAGGCGATCGGGCCGTCGGGGCCGTGGAGTCGGCGCTGGAGGACGGAGCGAATCCTTTGCACCCCTGGGCCGTGCTGCGCGACCTCGACGGCGAGCGTCTGTGTCGCGGCTGGGAGATCTTGGCGGCGGCCCGGCAAGCGGAGATGACAGCCCGCCAGCGCTACAACGGCGAGCATTTCGAGCCGCGCTGGGACCTGCGAAAACCTGCGGAGTTGGCCCAATGGGTCGGCCACGGGGTCGGGTTTCCAGAAAAGCCGGCCGCCCCGGGCGAGATTGACGTCGCTCCGGACGGCCCGCGCGTGATCGGCGGCGTCTCGCAGCCCGGCGCCTACACCCATCGACTCAGCGCCAAGCACGGCGCGGTGTTGCAGTCGCCGCGCTTTGTGATTGATTCCGATTTCATCAGCTTTGAGTCGGCCGGCGAAGGTTCAAGCAACGTCCAGCTCGTCATTGAGAACCATGCCGTCCCTCGCGGAGGCATCTACCATTTGCGCTACCGGCCCAAGAGCCGCGATCTGCGCTGGTCCACTTGGAAGACGGACTACTGGAAGGGATTCACGGCCTATCTGGAGGCGGCGACCCACTGGGAGATCACGCAACACCTGACCGACGCCGAGGACAACCGCAACAAGGTGAAGCTTGCCCCGCCGACCGACGGCCGGTCGTGGATTGGTCTGGGCGCCGTCGCCTTCCACAACGAGGAGCGTACGCCGCGCACGCTGCTTGATCCGCTGGAGCCCTTGTTTGCCGAGGCCGCCCCGACCAGCCGCGCCGAGCTCGCGCGGCTGTATGGACGAGTGGTCGCCGGTGCAGTCGATGCCTGGCGCGAGGGCAAGGCGACGGATTCACAGGGGGCGCTCTTGGATGCGCTGGTCCAACAGCGCCTGCTGCCCAATCGCGCCGCTGACCTGCAACCGCTGGTGAAGCAGTACCGCGAGCTCGAAGCCGCCATCCCGCAACCCCGCTACGCCCCGGCGGTCGTCGAGGAGGGCGGCGAAGACCAGCCGCTGTTGCTGCGCGGCAATCCCAAGCGACCCGGCGACCCCGTCCCGCGGCGCTTTTTGACGGCGCTGGGGGGCGAGCCCTACCCCGAGCCGCGTCTGGCGCGCTTGCGCTTGGCCGAAGAGATCGTCCGCGACGACAACCCGTTGACGGCCCGCGTCGCCGTCAATCGTCTATGGAAGCAGCTTTTCGGCGATGGGCTGGTGCGCACCGAGGACAATTTCGGCAGGCTCGGCGAAGCGCCGTCGCACCCGGAGTTACTGGACTTCGTGGCCCGCCGCTTGGTCGAAGAGGGCTGGTCGATCAAGCGGACTCTGTATCTGCTGGCCACTTCCAGGGCCTACCGCATGGCGAGCGCGTCGTCGGACGAGGCCCGCGAGCGCGACCCGGAGAACCGCCTGCTCTCGCACATGCCCATTCGGCGACTGGAAGCCGAGCAGATTCGTGACGCGATCTTGCTGACCTCGGGCGAGCTCGACCCTCGGCTCTACGGCGCCTCGATTCCGGTCTACTACGCCTACGAGACGGGCAAAACCAAGGGCGACAACCCCAAAGGACCGCTCGACGGCAAGGGTCGCCGCTCGGTCTACCAAGAGATCCGGCGCAACACGCACAACCCGTTCCTGGAGGTGTTTGACCTGCCTCCGGCGGCGACCGCCCGGCCCCATCGCGACTCCACCAACGTGCCGGCGCAGGCGCTGACGATGCTTAACAGCCCGTTCGTGATTGAGCAGGCGGACAAGTGGGCCGTGCGCGTCGAAGCGGAGCAGGAGAGCCCGTCGCGGCGGGTGGAGCTGATGTTCGAGCAGGCGCTGGGCCGGCTGCCGACACCGACGGAGAAGGACCGCGCGCTGGGCTATGTGGCCGTGGCAAAGGACCCGTGGCGGGACCTGGCGCACTCGCTGTTGAACTTGAAGGAGTTTTTGTATCTACGTTGAGACGCATGTTGTGGCGCACGGCTATGCCGTGCAGCGGGGCCTGTGCCCCCCCCAAAGCCACTTCGCGAGGCGCAGCCTCGCGTGCACGGCATAGCCGTGCGCCACGTAAGCCACGAGCCTGATCGCCATGCCCTATCGACGCCGCATCACCCGTCGCGAAGCCCTACAGCGAGCCTCCATGGGCTTCGGCGCGCTGGCTCTGAACAGCCTGCTGGCCCGCGAACGGGTCAACCCTAAAGTCGACCATGTGATCCTGTGCTACCTCTCCGGCGGCCTGTCGCATGTCGACTCCTTCGATCCCAAGCCGCGTCTCGCCAAGGAGGCCGGGCAGCCGATGCCCTTCCCCACCGAGCGCACGATGTTCAACAACGACGGCAACATCATGCCCAGCCCGTGGGAGTTTCACCATTACGGCGAGAGCGGCATCCCCATCAGCGACCTCTTTCCGACCATCGGCAAGAACGTCGCCGATGAGCTGACCATCATTCGCTCGATGACGGCGCCGTTCATGGAGCACGCCCAGGGCAATTTCTTCTTCCACACCGGGATGCCGTTTACGGGATTCCCGTCGATGGGCGCTTGGACGACTTACGGGCTGGGCTCGGAGAATGAGAACCTGCCGGGCTTCGTGGTCTTGGGCAGCGGAGTGATCCCGCTGGGCGGCATCAATATGTACGGCAACGGATTCTTGCCCGCCGTGCATCAAGGCTCGTTCCTTTACCCGGAGAACGAGGAGCCGCTCAACAACATTCGACCCAAGGAATCCGACGAGGCCCAGAAGCTGCGGCTTGATTTTGTCCGCGACATGGACGAGGCCTTTGTGGATCGATTGCAGGGCTTTGAGCCGGTCGAGACCGCCATTCGCAACTACGAGACGGCGTACCGCATGCAGGCCGCCGTGCCCGAGCTGGTCGATCTGTCAGGCGAATCCGAGGCGACGAAGAAGCTCTACGGCTTGGACTCGGACAACGAGCCCAAGCGCGCCTACGCCCGGCAATGCCTGCTGGCGCGACGGCTGGTGGAGCGCGGCGTGCGCTTTATCGAGCTGACGACCGTCGCCGCCGGACATGGAACCATGGGCAATCCCTGGGACCAGCACGGCCAGCTTTTCGAAGGACACTCGGCCAACGCCTTTACCGTGGACCAGCCGGTGGCCGCCCTGATCGCGGACTTAAGGGCGCTTGGGCTCTTGGATCGCACGCTGGTGATCTTTTCCGGCGAGTTTGGCCGCACGCCGTTCGTGCAGGGCTCCGACGGCCGCGACCACAACCCCTACGGCTTCAGCTTGGCGATGGCGGGCGGGGGACTGAAAAAGGGCTTCATCCACGGACAGACCGACGAGTATGGCTACAACGTGGTGGAAGGCAAGCGGACGATCCACGACCTGCACGCGACGATCCTACGGCTGTTGGGGCTGGACCACGAGAAGCTGACTTATCGGTTTGGCGGCCGGGACTTCCGACTCACTGATGTGCACGGCCACGTGATCGAGGAGATCTTGACCTAGACCAACTTTCGTTGCATCAGCCGAGGTCGTCAGAGCCACCGTGGCGCCGCCCTACCCTCTTGGCTCAGAGCCGGAAAGGCTGCAAACAAACCACGGGCATGTTTCCGCGCGCTCGCACGCGGAACAAAGACGGCAAGTCGCACCGCTACTGGAGCGTCGTCGAGAACCGTCGGGGGCGCGGGGAGATCCGGGGGAGATCCGGAGATCCGGGACGGAGATCCGGGACAGCCTCGCAATTCGCAACAGGAAGTCAGCGGCCCAAATGCTCGGGGCTTTGGGAGTGCGTGCCGCTAAATACTCGCTTGACGGTAAGTTGCGAAATGACTCGTACGTGCTTGAGGAGATCTACGGTACCTGGCACGTGGGGGAAACCGAGATGAAACAAGGACGCGGTGGACCGGTTCCACCGCGGTTCCCCCGGTTCCCTCCCCTCCCGATTCCCCCTCTCCCGGCCCCCCCGAGTTACGACTGCACTGGGCGGTGATTGCCGCTGCTCCCCGCGACGGA
>CAYOPA010000133.1:0-11676 GCA_964405625.1 uncultured Bryobacterales bacterium | reverse complement strand
CAGTGCAACGAAGACAACGTCGCGGTAGAGCCCCAGCGCCCCCAGCAAGAAGAGGACTTGGCTCAGCGCCGCCGCGCCCACGCCAAAGGAGAATAAATCGAGCTCCAGTTTGGCCCATCCCCCGGCGAATCGCGCCAGCGACGCTCTTCCCAGCCACCAGGCCGAAGCGACGACTACCCCTCCCCCGGCCAGCTCTTTGAGCAGGCGCTCGAACGCTTCTTGCGTCACCTGTAACAGTCTGCCAGTTACAATGCCGAAATGCGGCAAATCCTGGTCCTGTTGTTAGCGCTCTCCGGTGCGGCCTTCGCCCAGCAGGAGTTTGACATCCTCATCCGCGGCGGGCTCGTGATTGACGGCTCCGGCTCGGAGGGCTTTCGAGCGGATGTGGGCGTGCTCAACAGCCGCATCAGCCGGATCGGCGACCTCCCGCAGGCCAAGGGCAAGCGCATCATCGACGCCGCCGGGCTGGTTGTTTCGCCCGGCTTCATCGATATGCACAACCACTCCGACTCGACCCTGCTGGCGGAGCCGAAATGCGAATCGATGATTCGTCAGGGCGTCACCACCATGGTCCTGGGCGAAGGCGGCTCGATGGGTCCGACTCGCGACACCAGCCAACCGTGGACGACCCTCGGCGGCTACTTCGACCATGTGGAGCAAAAAGGCGTGGCGGCCAACATCTGCTCCTACGTCGGCCAAACGCAGATTTGGACTTACGTGAAGGGCGAAGCCATTGAGGCGGCCTCTGACGCTGACATCGCCGCCATGGCCGCGGAAGTCGATCGCGCCATGCGCGAAGGAGCCATGGGCTTGTCTACTTCGCTGCTGATGCCGCCGTCGAGCGAGATTCGCAGCGACCAGCTCATCGAGCTCGCCAAAGCGGCGTCCAAGTACGGCGGGATTTACTCAACGCACATTCGCGATGAGGGCGCGGGCGTGTTCCGCTCGATCGAAGAGGCCATCAACGTCGGCAAGGGCGCCGGAATCCGCGTGGACATCATCCACATGAAGATCGCCGACCAGGAGTTCTGGGGGCAAATGAACGAGGTCATTGCGATGATCGATCGCGCCCGCCGCGAGGGCTACGACATCCGCGCCCACGTCTATCCCTACAACGCCGGCCAGAACAATCTGCGCGCCATCATCCCGCCCTGGACGCACGACGGCGGAAACGAAGCGATGCTGGCCCGCCTGCGCGATCCGGCCATGCGCGAGAAGATGAAGACCGACATCATCAACGGCCTGCCCGGCTGGTACAACCACTACACCGCCGTCGGCTCGGACTGGTCGCGGATGCTGCTGGTCGGTTTTTCGCAGCCGCAAAACAAGCCCTTCATCGGCAAGCGCATGAGCGAGCTGATCCAGGCGCGCGGCGGCGATCCCATCGAGGTCTTCTTTGACGTGCTGTTGGAGGAAAACGGCAGCGTACGCACCGTCTATTTCCACCACGACGAAAAGGACATGCTCCACGCGCTCAAGCAGCCGTACGTATCGGTCGGCTCGGACGGATCGGCGATCTCGCCGGACGGCCAGTTCGCGTCACAGCATCCGCATCCGCGCTACTACGGAACGTTTCCGCGGGTCTTGGGCCGCTTCGTGCGCGAGCAGAAGGCGATCACCTTGCCCGACGCCGTCCGCAAGATGACGTCCATGAACGCCGACAAGATCTCGATTCTGGATCGCGGCCTGTTGAAAGAAGGCTATCGGGCTGACATCACGCTGTTTGACCCGGACACGGTAATCGACAAGGCGACGTTTGAGAAACCGCACCAGTATCCCGAGGGCATCCGGTACGTGATCGTTAATGGAGATCTGGTTCTGGATAACGGCAAGCACACGGGGGCCTTGCCGGGCGTGGTGATCCGCGGGCCGGGCTATGAGCGATGAGCCTGCCATTATTCCCCGCTCAGTCTTGGTGCGATATACTTGGATTTCATGCGGAATCCAGCGCTCCACGAGGGGCTGGGCAGCCGGAGCTAGCTTGCCCTTCCCGCTTACGCTTGCCGGCGTTCCCTATCGGCTCGCGCGGCTGCTCCCGTTGAGCGTCCGGCGGTTCGTTCACGAACATCGGGTCTTGAACAGTCTCGCCATGAAGGGCTATGGGGCGCTGGTTGGCGATTCGATCGTCACCATTGAGACCGGTCCGATGAAGGGCGTCAAGCTCGCTACAAGCAAAAATATCTCCCACGCTCACGTCGCCGGAACGTACGAGCTCGAGGTCATGACGGCCATTGCTCAGGCGCTAAAGCCTGACTGGACTTGTTACGATTTGGGCGCCAGCGTCGGCTATGTCACGTTGCTCATGGCAGCCAAATCGAAACGCGTGTTCGCATTTGAGCCCGCGCCGCACGCCGCCGCGGAGCTCGAAAGGCAGATTGCGGCGAACCGATTCGACAACGTGACGCTAACGCGCCTGCCGGTCAGTGACCGCGTACAGTCCGTGCGCTTTGCTCTCACGGATGCGGCCTACGGTTCTTCGATTATCGACGGCGAAACTCACTGGCCCGTACAGACCTTCGAAACAACAACAATTGACCTATTCGCTGCTGGTCATCCCGCGCCGGACTTCATCAAAATCGACATTGAGGGCGCCGAAGGACCGGCCTTGGCGGGCGCGAGGGAGACCCTCCGGAGCAAACGGCCGGTGATTTGCTGCGAGGTCCACTCGCTGGACGCTTGGCGCGAAGTGCGGGACGTGCTCGAACCACTCGAGTACCGCATGACGGGGCTCGCCGGCGGCCCTGTTGCAGTGAACGATTCCGAGGCCGAAGGCGAGTTCCACGTGATGGCTTGGCCGAGTTGATATTTCCGGCATGAAACAAGTCGTCCGCAAGGGCATCCGTGAGATGGAGGTTGTGGAGGTCCCCGAACCCTTCGCCCCCTTCGGTCACGTCCTTATCCGCCCGCGCTACTCGCTCATCAGTAGCGGCACCGAGACCGCCGACATCCATGCGGGCGGCGTGCTCAAGTCCGTCCAGGACAACCCCTCTCACATCCAGACCGTGCTGAATGTGGCCAAGAAAATGGGCCCGCTGCGCACCTACAACGAGGTCCGCGCGAAATTCAGCGATCTGGCCGCGCTGGGCTACTCCGGCGCCGGCGTGGTGGTAGACAAGCACCCCTCCGTCGACGATCTCGAAATCGGCGAGCGCGTCGCCTATGGCGGCGAAGGCACGGGCCACGCGGAAACCATCGTCACCGGCCGCCTGCTCACCGCGCGCCTGCCCGCCAACGTCTCGTTCGACCATGCCGCCTTCGCCACGCTCGGCGCTATCGCGATGAACGCCGTGCGGACCTCCGGCGTGGGCCTGGGCGATCGGGTGGCGGTGATCGGGCTCGGCTTGGTTGGGCAGCTCATCGTCCAACTGGCTCGCTTGCAGGGCGCCCAGGTGATCGGCTCGGACCTGCTGTCCGAGCGGATGGAGCTGGCGCGTCGGCTTGGGGCCGACCACACGATCGCCGGCGGCGAGGGCTTGGTCGAATCCGTCAGCGCCGTCACGGACGGGCATGGCGCCGACTGCGTCATCATCGCCGCCGCCGCCAAGAAGTCCTCCGGGCCGGCGCAGGCTGCGCTGAGCATCTGTCGGGACCGCGGCAAGATCGTCGTGGTGGGCGCCGTGCAGATGGAGTTTCCTTGGGCGGAGATGTACATCAAGGAGATCCAACTCTTCATGTCGCGCGCCTACGGGCCGGGCAGCTATGACCCGGCGTACGAGAAGAAGGCCGTTGATTACCCGTTTTCGTACGTGCGCTGGACAGAGAATCGCAACATGGAGGAATTTCTACGGCTGATTGGCCGCGGCGATCTCCGGATCGATCCGCTCATCAGCCATCGCTTTCCGCTGGAGCAGGCCCCGCAGGGCTACTCGACCATCATGGACCCGGCCGCCAGGAGCCTGGCCGTGGTGCTGCGTTACCCGGCCGCCGACGAGGACGACTTAGGCAAACCCGTAACGCGCGAGCCCGTCCGGCGCGTGGAAGTCGCGCCGAAGCCCGTTGATAAAGAAAAAGTCGGGACGGCCGCGATCGGGGCGGGGAACCTAGCCAAGTGGGAGCACCTGCCGATCCTGCAAAAGCTTAGCGACCTGCGGGCCGTACACTCCTCCAGCGGCGTGCGCGGCAAGAGCTACGCCCAGCGCTTCGGCGCGGCCTACTGCACCACGGATTACGACCAGATTCTCGCGGACAAGGACGTGGACGTCGTGCTGATCGCCAGCCGCAATCAACTCCACGCGCCGCAGACGCTGGCCGCGCTCAAGGCCGGCAAGCACGTTTTCGTCGAAAAGCCGATGGCGCTGACGCTGGAGGAGTGCCGCCAGATCAACGACGCCGCCCGCGAGTCGGGCCGCAGCGTCTCGGTGGGCTTCAATCGGCGGTTCTCGACGTTCTACACGCCGCTCAAGGAGAAGCTGTCGCGCCGCTCGGCTCCAGCCGTGGTCAATTGCCGCATCAACTCGCCTGGGATCTCCGGCGACTACTGGATGGCGGACCCAAAGATCGGCGGCGCCATTCTGGGCGAGGCCTGCCACTTTGTGGACCTGATGTATTGGCTGCTTGGCAGCGAGCCGGTGCGGGTGTCGGCCTACACCCTGCCCACTGACGTGGAAGAGCCGATCGGGATGAACAACCTCACGGCCAGCTTCCAGTTCGCTGACGGCTCGGTCGGATCGTTGACCTACTGCACCGTGGGCGGCAAGACGTCGGGCGGGGAACGGGTGGAAGTGTTCGCGCAGGGCTTGGGAGCGACCACCGAAGATTTTCAGAAGCTGACCATCAGCGGCAACTCCCAAACGAGCAAGTCCAAGTATTTCGCCGAAAAAGGCTACCAGGCCCAATTGGAATCTTTCCTGACGCGCATCAAGGCCGGGCAGTCGCCCGAGGTCACCGTCGTCGACGGCGCGCGGGCGACGATCGGCTGCCTGGCGATGCTCGAATCGGCCAGGACGCTGACCTCGGTCGCCATCGAAAATCTGTAAGTAGGGACGGACATTCCTGTCCGTCTCAAGTTTCGGACGGACAGGAATGTCCGTCCCCACCTGAAGAATGAGCAACCGGTCCGGCAAACCCATCCGCGTCCTGCTGATCGCGCCTTCGCCTGAGATCCTGGGCGGCCAGTCGGTCCAAGCGCAGCGCATCCTGGGCAATCTGGCGCGGGAGCCGCACATCCGCGCGACCTTCCTGCCGATGAACCCGCGCCTGGGGCCGTTCCAGTTCCTCAAGAAGATCAAATTCGTCCGCACGGCCGCCACGTTTCTGACCTTTCTCGCGCGGCTGCTGTGGAACGCCCCTCGCCACGACATCATCCACGTTTTCGCGGCCTCGTACTACTCCTTCGTGTGGGCGCCGGCGCCGGCGATCCTCGTTGCGCGGCTGCTGGGCAAGAAGTGCATCCTGAACTATCGCGACGGCCAGGCCGAGGACCACATGGCCAACTGGCCCATCGCGAACAAGCGGGTGCGGATGGCCGACGTGGTCGTGGCGCCGTCGGGCTACTTGGTGGATGTTTTCAAGAAGTTCGACATCCCTGCCAGTGCGATCTTCAACATCATCGACCCGTCGCCGTTCCATTACCGCGAGCGCGAAAAGCCCCGGCCGATCTTCCTGCACAACCGCATTCTGGAGCCGCTCTACAACATCCAATGCACCCTGCGCGCCTTCCAGCGCATCCAGCAGCGCTACCCCGAGGCGACGCTGACGCTGGCGCATGACGGGCCTTCGCGCGGCGAGCTCGAAGCCTACGTCCGCAAGCTGAATCTCCGGAACACCGAGTTTATCGGGAAGGTTCCGCACAATCAAATTGCCGAGCTCTACGACTCAGTGGATATTTACCTGACCAGCCCGAACTTCGACTGTATGCCCGGCTCGTTGCTGGAGTGCTATTCCTCGGGCCTGCCGATCATCGCGACTGACGCCGGCGGCATCCCCTACATCGCCTTCAACGAGAAGACGGCGCTGCTGGTCCCTCGCGACGACGACGAGGCAATGGCAAGTGCCGCCTTCCGGTTGCTGGAAGAGGAAGGGCTGGCGGTGCGCTTGGCGCGCGCCGGGCGGGACGAGCTCGACCGTTATAGCTGGGACGCCCGGGTGCGGGATCAGTGGGTGGGGCTGTATGAAGACTTGGTCAGAGGAGCGTAGGGCGACCGGGAGGCCGCGACTGAGCTGCGGTTTAGAAGTCCGTCCGAATATCATCAATTTGCCGATTCGGGCGTATCCCTGGCGCGGGCCCGGTCATTCTTCGCATTGATGATGAGCATGACGCCGCCGACCTCGCCCGAAGCCCGCGGACAGCGCCGCCGCGCGGCGGCGGCGATTCACCGGGCGCTCAGATCACGTCAGTAGATCCGCTCCTGCCGCTTCTCGCGGCGGTAGGGGTTTTCAAGATACTTTCGCGCCTGGTCCTGCGCGTTCTGCGTGTTGTCACGGGTGCGGATGGCGAGCTGGTACTCATTCACGGCTCGGTCGCGCTGCCCGGTTACGTCAAAGATCTTGCCCAGGTTGATGTGCGACCAGACCACCGTCCACTCCGGCTCCTGGTCGCCGTTGATCGTCTCGCGGAACTCGTTGGCCGCCGATTGGTAGTTGTTCTGCAAGAAGAAGACCTCGGCGATGCGGTAGTGCGCCAGCGAGCTGTAGCGGTTGATGTCCAGCGCCTTCTGGTACTCCTGCAGAGCGTCCGTGTAGTAGCCCAGCTCAACGAGCTGCTCGCCCTTGCGGATGGCGACCTTTACGCGGATGTCGTCGTCAAAGCGCAGGATGCGGTTGTTGGGATCCAAAGTCACCCGGCGCGGCTTGCCGAACGCTTCGACCGAATAGTCCGACGAAGCGCCGACGACGTTGATCGTGCGGAACTCGGGCTCGCCCTCGGTCTCGATCTTCAGCTCCACCGGCATGGAAAACGTGTCCATATCCTGCCGGACCTTGCCGAGAACCCGAAAGCCCTTGCCCTGGCCCAGCCGGTAGATGGTGTATTCCTGCTTGAACTCCGGCGTGGCCACCGACTCGATCCACTGGATGAAGAACGGCGTCAGGTCGCGGTTACTCATCTGCTCGGCCAGCACCTGGAAGTCGGACGTGGTCACGGACTTGAAGGCGTATTGGCTCGCAAACTCCTTGAGAATCTCGTCGAGCTTTTCCGGCGTCACCACCCAACGCAACATGTTGAGCACCATCGCGCCCTTGGCGCCGGCCAGGGCCTCCAGCTCGGGTGAAAACTCCGGCAGACGGTCGGACTGGATGATCGGGATGTCGTTGTAGGTCAGCGCCTCGACGCGCGTGAGTTGGATCTCCTGGTCAAAGGCTTCCTGGCCTTGGGAGTCCTGGATCTCCAGCAGCGCGGAGTACCAGGCTAGGCCCTCGTCGAGCCAGATATGGCTGCGGTTGCCGGGAGTCACGATCGAGCGCCACCACTGGTGGGCGACCTGCGTGCCCAACAACCGGCGGTTGACGGCTCCGCGAATGCCGTAGGGGCTCATGAAGATCAAGCCCGGCGCGGCGTACGCTTCGGGAGCGAAGTCGCCGATCTCGACGATCGTCAGGTTTTGCGAGTACGGCGGCCCGAAGCGGTTCGCCATGTTCGCCATGATCTCGCCGGTCGCCTCGCCATAGGCGCGCGCCAAGTCCTCCGACGCCGAGAGGAAATAGACGGCCGTGGTCACGCCGCTAGCCTCGGCGCGAATCGGGTCGCCCTTGACGACCGCGATGCTGCCGGGAAAGGACGGCTGCGCAAACTCAAACGTGTGCTCCACGCCGTTAGTCACTTCGCTGGATCCGCCCAACCCGCTGCCCAGGCCCTTGTACCCGGCCGGCGTGGTCAGCTTAATGGTCGCGGCGAATTGATCCGCCCCGAAACCGTTGACCGGGAACCAGCGCGCGGGGTAGAGCAGCCAGGAGCGCTCCGGCGCGATCGTGGCCATGTCAATGCCTTCAACCGGCGAATTCTCGTAGCCGGTGAGCCGTCCTTCGTAGACAAACGTCACTTCCGTTGGCGTCCCCACTTGCAACTGGTCGGGGAACGTCAGCCGGATCGTCGAATCCTGGCGGTAGCGCAACGGCGTGATCGTGGAGCCGTTTTCGAGCTCGGCGGCCGAAGCGTTGAGGCCGTTGTGGAGCTCGAAAACCACGCTATTGGTGGCTTCGCGCGGGATGAAGGTCACTTTGGAGCGGGCTTGCAGCGTGGCCGAGCCTGGATCGATGCGCGCCTCGATGTCGTAGCGCTGGACGTCGATGAGCGGACGCTCGTCTTGCGCTCGGGCCGTCACCGTCCACAGCAGAGCCAGCGCCATCAAGGTCGCGGCGGACCACAACCGCTGGAGGTCGAGGCCGCGGTCGATGGCCCTGGCTCGCACGGCTGTATCTCTTCTTGCCATTCCCTTTAACTCGTCCAACCGAATCTTTTGCATACCACCTCCGCCGCTCGCTCCGATGCCGGCTGATCGCCCTCAAGCCGCTGGCGGATCTCTCGCAATCCGTCTCTCAGCTCTTGTCGGCGCCTAGCGTCGGACAGCAGCTTTCCCGCTTCCTCGGCCAACTTCTCCGCAGTGCAATCCCCTTGGATCAGCTCGGGGACCAGCCGCTTCTCGGCCAGCAAATTCACCATGCTGTAAAACGGCACACGCACCAGCAACTTTCCCACCAACCAGCTTGCCAGGGTGACCCGATAGAAAACGACCATCGGGGCTCCCAGCAACGCCGCCTCGACCGTCGCCGTGCCGCTGGCGACGAGCGCCAGATCACAGTGGACGAGCGCGTTGTGTGTGTTGTTTTCAACTATAGTGACGCTTCGCCCGCCAATGCGTTGCCGAAAAAATGCGGCGCCGGTGGTGGAGGAGGCCGGCAGGACGGTCTGAATGTGGTGTTGCTCGGCCAAAAGGTCGAGCGCGCCCATTAGATAGGGCAGGTGACGTTCGGCCTCTCCGCGCCGGCTGCCCGGCAGAATGGCCAGGACGGGCTGATCCTCCCGGAGCCCGTATTCGGCTAGGAAGGCGGCGCGGTCCACGGTTGGCTCAACGACCTGAGTGAGGGGGTGCCCGACAAAAACGGTCTCGACGCCGCGCTCGTTGAACCACTTCTCCTCAAAGGGGAAGATGCACAGCAACAGATCAAGCAGCCGCCGGAGCTTCTTCACGCGCCACGAGCGCCACGCCCAGACCTGCGGGGCCACGTAGTAGACGATGGGAACGCCCTGCTTGCGGAGCTTGGCGGCGACCCGGAGGTTGAAGTCGGGAGCGTCAGTCAGGATCGCCAGATCCGGCTTTTCCTGCTCGGCGGCGCGAAGCAGCTTTTGGAATTCGCCCCAGATGCGGGGAATGTGGGCGACGACCTCAAAGACGCCGACCACCGCCAATCTCTCGGTTTCGACCACGGCGCGGACGCCCTGCTCGCGCAGACGCGGACCGGCGCAGCCAAAAAACTCAGCGTCCGGCAGATGCTTCCGCAATTCGGCGACGAGCTCGGCGGCGTAGCGATCACCCGAAGCCTCGCCGGCGGAAACCAGGATCTTCATCACGAGGAAGATCCCAGTTTATCCTGGGGCCGCCTCAGGCGCGGGCGTAAGCCGCGGCGACGCCGACCCGGCGCGGCTGGATGCGGCGTTCCTGGCGCCGATCCTGGAAGAAGAGCGAGCGCTGCGGCGGCAGGTTGCCGGCCACCTGGTTGAGCTCGGCGTAGTGCTCCAGCAGCGTCGGCGGCGTCAGCACGCTCTCTCCAGTCACATCGGCGAGGATTTGCAGCGCATTCACCACGGCCTGGCCGCGGAAGTGATTGTTTGTAATCACATAGGTCGTCTCGGCCTGGCCCGCGATACGCCCCACGCGCGAGGTCCAGCGGGTTAGCTCGTCGTGCGAATAGAGGTAGTCGTAGCGCGCCTCGACGCCGCTGCGGCCGTCGGGCAGCCTGCCCTCCTCGTTGCGGAACCAATCGTGATAGTTGCGTCCGTGCAGCCGCACGTAGCCGATCGGGCCGGTCACGTGCGCTGTCGGGCCCATGCACTGATTCAGCCGAGGCTGGTCGATATTGCAGAATGACACGCCGAGCCCGCGCAGCAGCTCCAGGGCTTCCGGGCAGTCCCAGCTTGCATGGCGCATTTCAGCGACCAGCGGGTATTGTTCAAAGGCGTGCGCCAACCTTTGCAGGTAGGCGACGTTCTCCGCCGTGCGCCGGAACGACCAGGGAAACTGCATCAGCACGCAGCCGAGCTTGCCGGCGTCGATCAGCGGCTCCAGACCCTCACGGTACTTCTGGATCGAGACGCGGCCCAAATCCCGCTCGTGCGTGAACCCGCCATACAGCTTGGCGGTGAAGTGGAAATCGCGAAACCGGCTCAGCTTCTGCGCCCACACCCGCGCCAGTTGCGGGCGCAACGGGTGGTAGAACGAGCTGTTGATTTCAATGACCGAAAAGTAACCGGCCAAGTATTCGGCTTCATGGAAGCCCGGCGGCCGCCGATTCGGGTAGACGACCCCGTTCCAATCTCGGTACGCCCACCCGGCTGGTCCAACTCGCACATTTTCCAGCATTTGAAATCGTCCTCTCTTCGCTACGTCTATCCTTTCTGTTCGCCTTGTGTTCGATCATAAAGCGAACAGAAGGGAAAGTCAATGGCGCGAGTGGGAGGATTTTCAAAAAAAGTTCGGTGCGGCGATAACCTGGTCTCGATATTTGGCGTCTTATCGCAAAACCCTGTTTTCGGCGGGCGCGCACCTCACCCCTAACCCCTAACCCCGCGCGTCCGCCGTTTGCATCCCCAGGGTTTCCCATGGACACGATTGTCTACTTGGCGGGGCGCTGGAGCAGAAGCTCCAGCGTCTCGCCTTCTAGTTCGATGGAGCGCGCCTCGAAGCCTTCGGCCGCGGGTTCGCCGATCCGGAGCGCGGACAGCAGCGCCTCGCCTTGGAGGTGCTCGGCGTTGGCTTCCACCACCCGCAGCAGCCGCTCCGAGCCGTTCACCGTCAGCTCGACGCGCTCCACATACGCCACGTCCAGCTCCTTGCGCAGGTCCTGCACCCGGCGCAGCACTTCCCGGTAGAGCCCTTCGTCGAGCAGCTCCTGGTTGATTTCCGTGTTCAGGACGACAACGGCCGTGCGATCGCCGGCGGCGGCGAAGTTTTCGGCGGCCTCGACCGAGACCTCCACGTCCTCCGGCGTCAGCTTCAGCTTGTCGCCGTCGAGCTCAATCTCGGCGAATCCCTGATCCAGCAGCGAGGCTCGCACGGCCGCCGCGTCCAGAGCCGCAAAGGCCTGTTTTGCAAGCTTCATCTTAGCTCCAAGCCGTGGGCCGAGCTGCCGGAAGTTCGGCTTGACCACGTATCGCACGTGCGCCTCTTCGGCCGGCGTAAAGGCCAGCTCGTGGACGTTGAGCTCTTCCTCGATCAGGTCGCGATAGGCGCTGAGCCGGGCGGCCAGCGCCGGGTCGCTCAGCACAGCTTCGGCCCCGGCCAGCGGTTGCCTAACCTTGATCTTGTGCTCGGTGCGCACGCGCAGACCCAGCGATACGATGGCCCGCACTGCCGCCATCTCCTCCGAGAGCCGCAGATCAATGCGCGCGGCGTCCTCCATCGGCAGATCGGCCAGATGCACGCTCTCGGGCGCCGCGGGCGAGACGCGCCGCACGAGATTCTGATGGATCTCCTCGGCCTGAAACGGGGTGAAGGGGGCGACCAGCGTCGCCGTCGTCGTCAA
>CAYOPA010000132.1:0-11716 GCA_964405625.1 uncultured Bryobacterales bacterium | reverse complement strand
CTTGCACCTCGCCCTACCGCCTTTTCGGCCCCGTCACCTCCCACCAGAGCCCGCCATTCTGCGTCTTCAGCACTCCGCCCTCCCCCCCGTAGTACAGCGTCGGCGGCTCGGCCCGGTCGTCAAACACCAGCGCCCAGGCGCGGTTGGACCAGTGCAGCCCCGCCGGTTCCCAGCTCATGCCGCGGTCTCGGGATCGGAATACGCCCGCCATTGTGCCCGCGTACACATCCGACGGCGTCTTCGGGTCCACCGCCAGCGAGAGGATGCGCGCCGTCAACGGCTCGCGGCTCTTCACCCAGCTCCGGCCGCCGTCGTCGCTGCGAAACACCCCGCGCGGGTCCGTCCCCGCATAGATGACCTGCGAATTCATCGGGTCCAGCGCCAGCGCTTTCACGTCCACGTCGTACAGCGGACCGTCCACGAACGCCGTCCATGTGGCGGCCCCGTCGGTCGTCTTGTAGACGCCGTGCCACGTGCCCGCGTAGAGCGTTTCAGGGTTTTGGGGGTCGATCGCCAGCGCCCGGATCGTCTTGTCGATCAGCCCGACGTTGCTTTCCACCCAGGAGTCGCCGCCGTCGATCGTCTTGAAGACGCCGCCGCCGTCCGTGGCCGCATACAGGATCGCCGGCATTTTCGGGTCAATGGCCAGCGCGCGAATGTCGCGGTAGGTGATGCCGTCGTTGATCTCCTCCCAGGCTCCGCCGCCGTCCGGGCTGCGCCAGACGCCGGAGCTATAGGTCCCCGCGTAAACAACCTCCGGCTGCCGCGGGTTGATCACAACCGAATTCGGCCCCAGCGGCTCCAGCCCCACCGACGGCCAGTTGTCCAGGCCGCCCTTCGTGGTTTTGCACAGGCCCTTCGCCGCGCCCACGTAGATCACCTGGGGGTTGGAAGGGTCCAGCGCAATCGCCTGCGTCTCGCCGCCGCCCGGCGAACCCATCTGCGCCGTCGCCGGCCAGACCAACGCGAAAATCAAGAGGAACCGCCGCATCATTCCGCCTCCCAGGGAAACGCGTACGAAGGCGTCAGCGCCCAGCGCTCCAGCGACAGGTCCAGCGTCGTGCCGGCGCCCGGCGCCAGCGCCAGCACGAGCGCCTTGCCGTCGACCACAACCCGGCGCACCTCTGTCTCCAAATTGCGGGACGCCCGCGCCCCCGGCGGCTGGGAATCAGCGGCGGTGCGCCAGCGCGCCTCGGTGATGCGGTGCTCGCCGTAGGCGCCGCCCTGGATGATGACCGTGCGCTCTTCAAACAGGTTCGTGTTGACCAGCTCAATCTCCACCGCGTCGTTTGCGACGGAGGTCACCAGCGCCGAAACTCCCTGCGGCAGGCCCGGCTCCAGGTCGTTGCCGTCGAAATAGCGGACGAACGAGTGCAGCATCTCGCCGCGCTTGTGGACCGGCGGGCCGCCGACGGTCAGCCGCACTAGGTTGTCCGTGGCGATTGGGTCCAGCGCCAGCCATTTGGCGTCGTACCAAGTCTCCGGGTTGCCCGCCTCGTTGAGAATGTGATGGAGCTTGCCGGCGGCGAACCTAAGGTCCGCGCGGAAGGCCTCTTCGGGGAAGCTGTCGTTGTCGCCCTGCAGGAACGCCGCCCAGGCGAGCGAATGGTCGGCGCCGTGGCCGCCCTGAACATCGAGCAGCTTCCGCACCGTTTCCCAATCCTCAGCCTCTTGGGTGATGGCCCACAGGTCCACCGGGATGGCGCCGCCGAGCGGGACAAAGTAATGCCAACCCTCCTCGGCGTTGTAGCGGATCGGCATCATCCAGCGCCTGCCTTCCTGGCGGCCCTTCTCGCTCATCAATCGAAGCTGGCTGCGCGGAAACTCAAACCAATCGCGGTCGCCGGTCAGCAGCGTCGCCACTTTGGCCCCGGTGAGCGCCGCCAACACGATATCCGTGCCGCCGCGCACCCACTTCCAACCGTAGTAGCCGCCCCACCAGTTGCCGTTGTTGTACTCGCCCACTTTGCCCGACAGGCCGATGTTGTCCGGTGTGACGCCGCCGTTTTCGCGCGTCCGCTCGACCCAGGCGCCGACGTATTCCTCCACCCAGCGCCGATACTTTGGGTCGCCGGTGTAGAGAAACGCGTTGGCAATCAGCGGCGCGGAGGTCAGATTGATCGGCACGTCGCCGCGCGCCATGTGGTCGCTCATCGCCGTGACGACCTTGGCGAACGTGTCGTTGTCGGGGTGGTCGTTAATCCAGGCCGTCGTTGAATCGACGCCGGGGATGTTCTCGACCGGCAGGTGGTAGTAGACGAGGTTGGCGTTGGTCGGAATCCAGTCGCGCTTGACCCACTCCATCTTGGGGCCGCGGCTGCCGTTCATCGAAGCCCGGATGATCTTCTTGTCGGGGTCGTAGTTCTTCGCTTCCGGGTCCTCGCCGGTGTACATCGCGGCGAAGCGCTTGGAGCGGTCCCGAAACAGCTCGTCATTCGGATCAGCCAGCCCGAACGGATAGAACGACGTATAGCCCTCGCCATGGTGCATCCAATCCCAATTGGAGTCGAACTCGCGGTAGATCTGGCCGTACCGCGTGAACTGCTTGGTGATGCCGTTCCAGATATCGCGGTGGAGCTCGTCGAGCTTCTTGGCGCCGCCCAGGGCGTAGAGCAGGGAGTAGCCGCGAAACGCCTCATAGGCGTCGTCGGATGAGTTCATGCCGCCTTGGTAGCGCTCCTGCCAGAGCAGGGAGCCGTCGGGCAGGCAGTAGGTATCGGCAAACACCTCGCCGGCGCGGTCAAGCTGCTCGAAGAGATGGCGTTCGAGCAAGGCCCAGTTGGGCGCGGGCTGGGGCGCGTCGGCGCGGATTTCGGGCAGCTCAACGGGGAAGCAGGGCAGCGCGGCCAGCGCGAGGAGCGGGAGGAGTCGCGGCGTCACGCCGGATAGGTTAGCGCAACGGCGGCCTCGCCTGAAGGTGAGTGAAGAAAAAGAGAAGACTGGTTGCCAAAGTTGCCGGCAGGCGCCACAATAAGCGTGCGGACTGGGGGATCCCGGTCGGCGACTGGCTCTGGTGTAGACCGGGGCCTTTCGTTTTTATGGGAGCGTATTCAGTCCCCGTCCCCGTGTCAGGCCAACCGAAGTTCCCAGTCAAAGGAACGTTTCGCCGGCAGGACGGCCGGATCGATGTCCGGTTCCAGGTCAGCCTCCAACGGCGCGTAGTGCTATTGCAATCAATAACGTGCGAGTCTGACGGCGTTCGGATTGGGCGGCGTCGCGTCCGGTTTGATGTCCGCTTCACGGCCCGGGATGCTCCGCGCGGGGGAGCGGACCGACCGCGCCCCCCGCACGTACCCCTTCTTGCCGCGTTCGGCCGCTGCGATCTGCTCGCCGATCCAGCGGATCTCCCGGCGGTCGGCTTGTTGCTTGGAGATCAGGCTGCGCTTGCCGCTCTGCGGGTGAGCCCCATAGATGACTCGGTACCAGATCTCCTTGATGCGTTGGAAAAGCCGTCCGTCCGACGCTTCGACGAACAGGACCTCCCATTTGCGTCCGGGCCGCAAATACGGCGGACGATAACGCGGGGCTTCCAACAGAAGCCCCGTTTTGGGATGGACATAGAAGCCGTGGATCTTGGCCGGGCCGTCCCAGCCCTGCCGCATCGGCTTGCCGTCCACCAGGAAGCAGTCGGTCTCCACTTCCCAGCCCAAGTGATCCAGGACATGCTTTCCCGTCACGCTCCGCCCGTCGAGCCGCGAGCGAATCTCCGAGTAAACGCTGTCCCACGGACGGCCCAGGTTCGCGCGCAGGAAGCGCCAGAGAGGGGTCAGATGCTCCCCAAGCTCCTTGCTCCAACGCCGCGCCGGAGCGCGACCCGGGCCGGAGTCGAAATCCTCATGGACCTCGACCGGCCGAATTTTGCGAGCAGTCTTCAAGCTGCGATTGCGTGAACCGTACCGAGGCTGCTCGACTACAACCTTCGCCATATCGGAACGCATGAGGAAAACTATGCACCACTAATTTGTGGGTGTCAACTGTTTTCTCGGCGTTTCGCATAATGGAAGGCCATGCTCGACTTGGCCAACTACAGCGCGACGGCCGCTGAGATTCTCGGCTCGCTCGACGGCGGCGGTCGCCGAATGCCCTTGGCGCCCTCCGGTCCCGCCGCCGGACCGGGGCTGGAGCGGCTGCGGCGGGCTTCGCTCGAGGAGCTATTTGACAAGGAGCCGATCGCCTCCAGGGAATTTGGCGAGTGCGTCCGCGGCGCGATGTTTCTGTATTTCTCGGCGCTGGATGAATCCCACAACATCTCCCAGGGGATCAGCTCGCCCACCGGGAGCTTTCTCCACGGCGTGATGCACCGCCAGGAGCCGGACTATTCCAACGCGAAATACTGGTTCCGCCGCACCGGCGCGCACGAGCTCTTCCCGACGCTGCGCGAGGACGCGCTGCGGCTGCCGCTGAAGAGCAATCTTCTGCCCGAGGCGATTCGGCAGCGCAAGCAATGGGACCCGCTGTGGTTTGTGGATCAAGTCGAGCGCGCGGCCGGCGGCGCCGATCTGCTCGAAGGGGATTTATTGGAGATTCAGCGCCTGGAGTGGGACCTGCTGTTGGATTACAGCTACCGTCGCGCGTTGAGCGGATAGGCCGGCGGCCGCAGGTATTCAATCGTTGACTCAAAAACTCTACCTCGGCGTGGACGGCGGCCAGTCTGCCACGAAAGCCGCCATCGGCGATGAGGCCGGCCGCGTGCTCGGCGTAGGCCTCGCCGGCCCCTGCAACCACGTCGGAGCCGCCGAGGGACGGGCCAAGCTGACCAGCGCCATCACCGAATCCCTGGCCAAGGCACTGCGAGCGGCCGGCCTGCCGGCTCAAGGCGTCCGCTTCGAAGCCGCCTGCTGCGGCATGAGCGGCGGTCCCGACGACAAGGAGCAGCTCCTGCGCGAGCTGCTGCCCGCCGACCGCGTGGAGGTTGTCACGGACGCGCACATCGCGTTGACGGGCGCTCTTGGCGGTTCTCCCGGCGTCATCGTGATCGCCGGTACCGGCTCCATCGCGCTGGCCGAGAACGTGGCCGGTCGTACCGCCCGCGCCGGGGGCTGGGGGTACGTTTTCGGCGACGAGGGCGGGGCCTTTGACCTCACCCGCCAGGCCCTGCGGGCGGCCTTGCGGATGGAAGAGTGCTGGGGGCCGGCCACGGTCCTGCATGAGAAGCTGTTGCAGGCGACCGGCGAGCGCAACGCCAACGCCCTGCTGCACCGCTTCTATACGGACGCCTGGCCGCGTCCGCGCATCGCCGCGCTGGCGCCGTTGGTGGAAGAGTCCGCCCAGGAAGGCGATCCAGTGGCAGGGGATCTGCTGACCGAGACCGCCGAGGCCTTGGTCGAGCTCGCCCGCGCCGCCGGAGAGCAGCTCTTTGGCGACATCCTGCCGGGCATCGCCGCCGTCGGCGGGGTGTTTGAAAGCGAGCGGGTGCGCGAGACCTTCGTTCGACTGGCGCCGGGCAGCGTGATCGAGCCACTGGAGCCGCCGGCGATCGGAGCGCTGATCCGCGCCAGGAGGTTGGTCCGATGACGTATTCCGAGATGCGGCTGGCCGCAACCGCGCATCTGCGCCAAAGCTGCCCGGTGTTGGGCCCGCTGGTGCGGCAAGTCGGCCCCTGCCGCATGAAGCTGCGCCGCGAGCGCTTTGCTTCGCTGGCTCGCATGATCCTCTATCAACAGCTCGCGGGCGCCGCCGCCAAGGCCATCCACGACCGGCTCGTGGCGCGCCTTCCTGACGGCCGGTTTACGCCCGATGGTCTCGCCTCGCTGGGCGATGACTGCTTTCGTGAAGCCGGCGTTTCGGCCCAAAAGCGCGGCTATCTGCGCAGCCTGGCCGAGCTCACGCTCGAACGCCGCGTGCGCCTACAGGGCCTGGGAGCCAAGAGCGAGGACGGGGTGATTGCCGAGCTGACACAGATCAAAGGGGTCGGCGTCTGGACGGCTCACATGTTTTTGATGTTCACGCTGGGCCGGCCGGACATTCTACCCGTGGGCGACCTGGGCGTCCGCACGGCGATCCGCAACTTTTTTGCGCTCGAGGTCCTGCCGACTCCGGCTGAGTGCGAACGCCTGGCCGCGCCTTGGCGGCCCTACGCCAGCTTCGCCAGTTGGTACTGCTGGCGAAGCCTGGATATGAAGGACCCCGCCTGACCAGACGTTAGATCGAGCCGCCGGGTAAACCCCGGCGGCTCAATGTCGCTGGTCCTACAGGGTCTCCGGGTCCTGCGGGAAGAGGTTCTTCACCGGGATGGTCGCCGTGTTACTGATGAAGAAGCCCTGTTCAACCGTCAGCGGCGTTAGCGGGTCGTCGGGCAACTGCTCGTTCAGCTTCAGGTTGAGCTGATAGACGCCGACCATACCCGGCGCTAAGCCCACGAACTCAACCGTCGCCGTACGCCCTCCCGCTCGGGACGACACGAAATCGTCGGATACAAACGGGACCAGGATGTCGTTGCGCTCGGGTGTGATCTGCCCGCTGGCCAATCCGATGTCGGCCGGTTGCGGGTTCGTCAATCCCAAACCGGAGGCGTAGACGACGATTCGCTCGCCCGGGATCGCCGGATTCTCCTGCGTAATCGGCGAGAACGGGATGTTGCCGCAGCACAGGAAGGCGGTGCGCGCCGCCATACCCAATTGGTTGGGGTCGCTGGTTGTCGCCGAATAGCTGATCTGATTGCCTTGCCGGCCCACTTCCCGGGCTCGAATGACAACTTGCGGCGGGGTCTGGCCGCCCAGCAGCGTACCTGCCTCTTCCACAGCCTCGGTCGTGGTCACAGTTACGCCGGCGCCGCTGGAGACGCTGACCCTAAACGGAATGTCGTTGCCTTCCACGCCGAGGGCTCGGGCGACAACCTCCATCTGGGTCGCCCCGACCACAAGCCGCGAGCGGGCCGTGACGTCAATGTCGCCGCGGCCGGCGTTGATGCGTTCGACCAGGATGTTGCGAATCACGGCCAGCGTGTCTCCGGCGCGCACCGTATGGGTGTACTCGCGGGGCGTTTCGCCGCCGCCGATGGTGATGGTCACCTCGTCGCCTTCCGCCGGCTGGCCGCCGAACAATATGTCGGCGCGAGCCGAGAAGAAACCCTGGTTGCCGGCCTCGGCGGTCACGGGAGCGTCAGCGTCGGCGTTGATGACATTGATGAAACGGTCGCGGATTGACTCCAGCGTGTCGCCTTCGATGCTCGTTTCCGTATAGGCGCGACCGTCGACGGTGATGGTGGCAGTGACACCGGGCGCGACGGTATTGACGTTTTCGGCCACGGTCGCCCCTAGGGACAAGGCGATAATGCCTTCCGCCGAGCCCTGTCCGTGCAGCGCCACCGCCTGGCGCGGCTCCGGTCCGCCGTAGGTGAATACGCCCGGCGCGGCGCGCGTCACTTCGTTGGCGCGCGCGATGGAAACCCGCACCGTGCCGTCATCGTTAATCTTTCGCACCCAGGTGCTCGACCCTTCGCCGGCGACTTCCCAATGCACTTGGTAGTTGATCTGGTTCGGGCTCACGCTGTACAAGGGCGCACGGCGGCCATTGACGTACACTTCGACGCCGCCCAGGCGAGTCGGCAACATGCCGTTGCCGTCGAGCGTCGCCGCATACACGCCGTCGCTGAAGCCTTCGCCGAAGATGGCCGCGATGCTGCCGGCGGGCAGGTGCCGCGAGTCGCTGCCGAATTGCAGCCGCGAGCCCGAGGTGGATGCGACCACGCCCGCGCCGCCGATCGTGCTCTGCACGGTAACGGCGTTGCCCGGCCTGCCCTCCAGCGCACGGATGGCCGTCAGACGGATACGAGCAGGGAAGGCGCCGTCAGCGAATTCCTGATTGCTGGGCGAATACTCGATCGTCAACCCGGTGTCCGGGGGAGCCGACAATCGCACGTGCGTCCCGTTGAGCGCCGGACCCGGTTCGCGCGCGACGATCACAAGCGTCTCCAGGTCCGACAGCGAGCGCTCGGCGACAAACGGGGCCTCTTCGTCGCGATCGATCAAGAAGTTGAACCGGTCCACCATCAGGAACGGCCCGGTGTCGGCGTCGAACTGCTCGGTCGTGAAGGTGTAACGCCGATCGCCAATATCCAGAGTGAGATGCTCGCCGGCGCGCACCTCGCCGCCGAATCGCAGAAAGATCTTGGAGAACGTCCCCAGGCCATTCTCCGGCGTTGCGTTTACGACTCGGAACTGGTCGTTGTTGATCGCCTCCATCATCTTGTTCCGCACGCTTTCACCGGTCTCATTCGTCTCGGTGCGCAATTCGTACTTGCGGCTGGAGATATCGACCTCCACAAGTTGTCCGCTGTCGGTGGTGGCGCCGGACCACTCTAGCCAGCCGTTGGCGAAGATGGCGAAGCTGGCCCCGTTGCGGATGCCCTCCTGGGCGACCATCGGCACGCCGGGGCTGAAAACCAGAACGCGTCGTACGAACGGATCGGCGACGTACAGGTTTTGCTCTTCGTCGAGAGCCAGCGACGACGGGGCGCGCATGTTGCCGGGGCCGAGCGCGTCGGTCAATGCGACAAAGTCCGGTTGGCCGATGACCGCGTCGGCCGCGGCGCCGTTTGTGGTCGGGATCTCGTTGAAAATCAGGATGCGGTCGTTGCCGCTGTCGGCGATGAACAGGCGCTGCCCGTCAGAGAGCGCAAAGCGGGGGAAGTTCAATGTGTTCGCGCAACGCCGCGGGAAGCGGACCGGCGGCTCTTCTTGATCCTCGCGGGTGATCGGATCCGGAAAGATGAAGTCGTCCGGCGTGTTGCTGCCGTCAGGGTCAAACGGCCCGAGCTGTTCGCAAAGGGCTAACACGGACCGCCGGATGGCGGCCGTGAAGATGTCATCGTCGTGGTCGACAAAGCCCGTGGTCGTGAAGTCCGGCTGGCCGATCACCACGTCGGCGGATGCGTTGTTCGACGTCGGGATCGAGTTGTAGATCATCACCCGGTCAAAGCCGAGATCGGCGACGAACATCTTGCCGTCCTTGGTGGTCACCGAAATCGGGTCGAGCAGGCGTTGCGCCGAGGGGGCGTAGTCCGACTGCGTCAGATCCGGCTCGGGCCGGCTGGTGAAGTCCGGTTGGCCGACGACCACATCCGGGGCCGCGCCGCTGCTTGACGGGATGGTGTTCCAGATCAGGATGCGCGAGTTTTGCGTATCCGCCACGAAGAGCTTGCCCTCGCCGATCCACACGCCTTGCGGGCCGCGCATTTTCTCGCGAGTCGTATCCGCGATGATCGTGGTTGCGTCCGGCTGGCCCAGGATCACGTCGGGCGCAACCCCGTTGGAGGAGGGGACACTGTTCCACAAAAGCACACGGTTATTGTTCGTATCGGCCACAGCCAATCGTTGGCCGTCGCTGGCTACCCCCGACGGCGCCCGCATACCGGCCCCTCTGCCCGGCGTGATGGTTGTAAAGTTCGGCTGTCCCAGCACGACGTCCGCCGAGCCGACGCAGGACGGGCAATCCCTGTCCTGCGGCAAAGTTGCCTCCGGCACGGGAATGAAGCTCGACAGGTTTTCGTAGATCAGCACGCGGTTGGCGATCGGAGCCCCGCCGACTCGGTTGCCGTCCGCCACGAACAGACGGTTGCCGGCCACGGCCACCCCGCCCGCGGCGCCGATGGAGTCCCGGCTCGGGATCGGGTTCTGGCGGGTAAAGCTAGTCTGCCCTACTACCAGGCGGGCGGCTTGGTGGCTGACCCAGACCTTCTCCTGCTGCTGCGGCGAGGCGGCCGGCACGCCGCCCAACAGCGCCGCCAAGACGCTCAGGGGCAACAAGTTACGAAGGGAAAAGCTCTTCAATGTCATCGCTTGGATCGGTTGAGTCGGTATCGGTATCAGGATCGCTTGGGGCGGGGCTGGGTCTTGTCGCCGGCCGCCGGCTCGCACGGATCCGCCTGGTGTCGGGATCGAGGCTTGCCGCATGCTACTTACGCATTCAGCTCTCGCTTGGGTTTCTCAAATACGCGTCGTCGCCGCGTAGCCAGTCTTCGCGCACCGGCGCGAAGACGTCCATGGCGACCGAATCTTCCAGCGCGACCACGCGGTGCGGCTCGTGCGAAGCGATCTCGACCACCTCGCCGGGCGCGGCCTCGATGGACCGGTCGTCGAATTCAAACAGCAATCGGCCTTCGAGCACGTGGCTCATCTGCTCGTTCTCGTGGCTGTGGCGCGGCACCACGGCGTCCTTGCGCATATAGATGCGCGCCGTCGTCAGCCGCCCCGAGTGGATCACCCGCCGGCTGATGCCCGCGACCATCGCCTCGAGCTCGATCGACTCCCAGTTGTGTTGCCGCATGCCTGACCGCGACGCCGCCGGGAAAACCGGCCGCGCGTCCAAAGACCCCAATCCGCAATTATATCCATCCTGGCGGTTCCGTCGGCGGCGGGTGTGCGTAGTTATACTAAGGGCGGCGTCGGATGAGTACAAACGCAGGCCCGTTCCCGGCTTGGATCGCAGCAGCGGCGCTTGCATTCCTCGCGCCGATCGCCGCGTTTGGTCAGGCGCCCAAGATCGTCACCATCGATCTTGATCACGTCGTCCATCCGCTGTCGGTGGAGATCATCACCGGCGGCTTGCGGCAGGCCGCCGAACAGGACGCGGAGGCCGTGGTCTTGAGGATCAACACCCCCGGCGGGTTGCTTAGCGCAACCGAGCACATCATCCAGGCGATTGTCGCTTCCAAGACGCCGGTCGTCACCTGGGTGGGGCCCAGCGGCGGCAAGGCGGCCTCGGCCGGCTTCATGATCCTGGTCGCCGGCGACGTGGCCGCCATGGCTTCCGGCACCAACACCGGCGCTGCCCACCCCGTCGCGCTGGGCGGCGGCGAGATGGACGCCATCATGAAACAAAAGGTCGAAAACGACGCCGCGGCGCGCATCCGCTCCATCGTCGACAAGCGCGGCCGCAACGTCGAGCTCGCCGAGGAAGCCGTCCTGGCCAGCCGCGCCTTCACTGAGCAGGAGGCGCTGGAGTCGAACCTCATCGACCTGATCGCCGACGACATGACGGCTTTGCTCGAAGCTCTCGACGGCCGCACCGTCATGCGGTTTGACGGCAGCCAGACCGTCCTGACAACAGCCGGCGCCGAGCTCGTTCCCTATGAGCTGACTTTCCGCCAGAAAGCGCTGCTCCCCCTGATCGACCCGAGCGTGGCGTTCATTTTGTTGGCCGTGGGCATGGTCGGGCTGTATCTGGAATTCAGCAATCCCGGGTTGATCGCGCCGGGCGTGCTGGGGGCCTTGTGCGCCCTGGTTGGCGCCATGTCGCTGTCGCTGCTGCCGATCAATTGGGCCGGCGCCGGGCTGCTGCTGCTCGGGGTGGCCTGTTTTGTGGCTGAGGCGTTTGTCGTCTCAGGCGGGTTGCTGACCCTGGCCGGCGCGGTCGCGATGGTGCTGGGCTCCGTGATGCTAATTGACACCAACGTGCCCGAGCTCTCCATCGGTTGGGGAACAGCCGTCGCCGTGACGGCGCCGTTCGCGGCTATCACGGTCTTCTTGTTGCGGTTGGCGGTGCGTTCGTTCCGCTACAAGGTTTCGACCGGCTCGGAAGGCATGATCGGCGAGATGGGCGTGGCCAAGACCGATGTCGCCGAGAACGGACAGGTTTTTGTGCACGGCGAGCTGTGGAGCGCGAGCGCGTCTCCGCCTCTCGCCGCCGGACAGCGAGTGCGGGTCCTCGCCGTCACCGGATTGAAAGTCAAGGTGGAAGCGGCCCCGGACGAATAGCGCCCCGAGGCGCGAGGAGA
>CAYOPA010000131.1:0-11758 GCA_964405625.1 uncultured Bryobacterales bacterium | reverse complement strand
CAACATGGAAGTCCACCTCGACCGCAAGCTGGTCGAAAAGCGGACCTTCCCGGCCATCGACATCAACAAGTCCGGTACGCGCAAGGAAGAGCTGCTGCTCAGCGCCGACGAGGTCAACCGCGTCTGGGTCCTGCGCAAGGTGCTGAGCCAGATGTCGACGGTGGAGTGCATGGAATTGCTCAAGGACAAGATGAGCAAGACTCGGCACAACCTGGAATTCCTGGCCTCGATGGCTGGGTAGCGGACCCATGGGGCCGGCGGCGCGTTTCCTGTTGCGGGCGGCGCGCCGCTTGGCCCGTGAGATTGACATCCGGCTGGCGCGCGACGCCGTCGCCGTCCCGTCGGAGCTTCAGCCCGACGCTTCCCAACTGGCGCGCTATCGCGAGCTGCTCTACGGCTTTGACCGCGAAGCCAGCTCGACCGGCTACCTCGATATCCATGGCGCGCGGCTGGCGCGCACGCTCAGCTTGACGCCGCCAGGGGGCACGGACAAGGCGATCCTGGAGCTCGGCTGCTACATGCAGATCACGCCGCTGCTGGCTTCCGAGCTGAGATACGGCTCGGTGCGCGGGGGCTATTTCGGGCCGGCCGGGCGGACCGAATCGCGCGTGGCGAATGTTGGGGGCAGGGAAGTCTTCCGCTGCGAAGTGGATCTGTTCGACGCCGAAACCGACCCGTATCCCTACGAAGACGCCTCATTTGACGTGGTGCTGGCCTGTGAGATCTTTGAGCACCTGCGGGTGGATCCGATGCACCTGCTGCTCGAGTCCCGCCGCGTGCTCCGCGACGGCGGAGCTCTGCTGTTGACGACGCCGAACTGTGCCAGCATCGGCAGCGTGGCGCGGGCGCTACGCGGTGAGAACCCGCAGGTGTTTGCGCAATTCGCCCGCCCGGAAAAGGGCGAGGACCGTGCGGCGCACGTGCGCGAATACACCCCCTCGGAGCTGGCTCGGGCGCTGGAGTGCGCCGGCTACCAGGTGGAGTGGCTGTTTGCCGAACGGTTCGAGGGAGTCGCCACCGAGACTTGGGCGCTGGATCTGATCAAACGGGCGGGGTTTGACACCAAGCTGCGGGGCGAGCAGATGTACTGCCTGGCCCGCAAGAAGCCCGGCGCGAGGGTGGAACGCTACCCGGCGTTCCTGTACGTGGAGTAGCCAACAAACTCGCGGCCCTCAGTCGCAGGCGCAATCAGCCACGGTCGTTGCTCCCGCCTGCGAATACTCCACCTGGCTGAGCGTGCGATACACCTTCCCCGCCACCTCAGCCGCCAACGGACCATGCACAAGGCCGCTGCGCAGCATCACCACCACGGCCAAGTCGCGCCCGCCGAAGTTGCGCGCATACGAAGCAAACCAGCCCATGCGCGTCCTTCGGCGGCTCTGGATGTAGCTGCACGTGCCGGTCTTTCCGCGAATCTCACGCCCCGGCAGGCGCGCGTTGCGGCCCGTGCCCCTTGTCACGGCCTGCGCCATGCCCTCCTCCACCTCGGCCAGCCAAGGTCCGATCGGCAGGCGCCGCTTCAGACTGGGCGTGAGCGCCTCGGCCGCTTCGGGCGTACTGGGATGCTGGAGGTAATACAGATCACCGCCATTGGCCAACGCCGCCGTCACCGCCGCCATCTGCAAGGGCGTCATGGCGATGCCATCGCCGAAGCTGGTCATGCGGCCCACTCCATAGGAGTGCTCCTGGTCGGGAAACTCGCCGATTTGCTCGCCGGGAATACCGAGCCCGGCGCGCTCGCCCAAGCCAAAAAGCCGCGCGTAGCGCTTGAACCTCTCAAAGCCCAGCTTTTGGCCCAGGTGGTCGAACAGCACGTTGTTGGAGATCGTTAGCCCCTCGGTGAGCGTCATGAACCAGTTGCCGGGGAAAAAGACCTTCTCCCGCGGTTCCAGCAGCCCCTCGCTCAGCGCGGCCACGCCCACCACCAGCTTGATCGTCGAGCAAGGAATCGCGCCGTCGGCCAAGGCCAGCTTTTGGTTCACCATCGACAGGACGCGGCCGCTCCCGGCGTCCGCCACCACGACGGTCCCGCTTAGGTCGCCCAATGCCTCCACCGCCGCTCGTCGCACAATCGGGTCCTCGCCATCGGCGTAGTCTCCGGCCCACGGGCCGGCCGCCGCGGCAACGGCACACAAGAACGCCGGCAATATTGGACGGAAGATCGAATTTGGCGACGGCATGGCGGATGAGTCGTGCCATTATACTGCGTCGCACCTAGTCCGCCGAATCGCCGGAGAGGTTGGCTGTAACAGCGCCGGCCGGAAAGTCATCTCCCAGGTGCAGGCCTTCAGCCTCCTAGGAGATCGTATATGACGAAGAAAACGAAAAACGAAGAAACCGCAGGCTCCCGCTCGGTCACACCGGACCCGAAAGACGTCAAGCCGGACCCCGAGATCGCCAAGAACGTCGCGGCCAAGAAGACCACGCCCGCGCTGCAGTCCGATGACGACGACAAGGAAAAGAAGAAAGTCGGCCCCAAAGGACCGCTGAAGATGGGCGTCAAGGTCCACCACTAAGACGAACGCGTAGGGGCGGGCGGAAGGCCGCCCAAGCCCGCACGATTTCCCAACCTCAACTGGTGAGGGGCGGCTTTCCGGCCGCCCCTTGCGCTCGGATTGATCGGACGACCGATGCGGCCTAGTTCGTGATGTCGCTGGTGATCGAAGCCTCGCGGATCGGCAGGTACAGCTTGTACCAATCTTTTTGCGCGTCCGACCCGGCGTAATCTTCGAGCGCCTTCATGCTCTCGAACTCCATCACAAACGCTGCGTCCTTGGTCTGCGACTTGAAGGACTTGAGCCAAACGCGCTTCAAGCCGGGGTAATCCATGTTGCCGACCGCGTCGAGAGCGGCCTGGATCTGTTGCGGGCTGGCGTCGTTCTTCCAGTCAACGGTCACCACGTGGATGACGGTGCTGGGTTTTTCAATGTGGCTGGCGCCGATCAGCAGGCCCGCGCCGAACAGCGTGCAGCCCGCCAGGGCGAAGAGTAGGGTCTTGATTTTCTTGTTCAACGGGAATCTCCTTGCTCAGGTTCAGGAACCTTCCCCGAATAGTAGCGCGAATCGTCCCGCGCGCTTGTCATGATGAGGACGTGTTCAACCAACGCACCGCCTGGCCCGCCGCTCCGACCCGCCTCGCCGCCCGCCTCAAACAGCTTCGCCGCCAGGAAACGGTGCTGTACGACCTCACGGAGTCCAACCCCACCCGCTGCGGATTTGCTTACGACGATCTCGCCATCCAACAGGCTCTTTCCATCCCGGCCGTGATGCGGTACGATCCGGCGCCGAAAGGCATCCGCTCCGCCCGCCAGGCCGTCGCCAACTACTACGAAGAGCGTGGCATGCCGATCCCCACGGACCGCGTCATCCTCACCAGCGGATCGAGCGAAGCCTACCTGCACTGCTTTCGGCTGCTGTGCGAGCCTGGCGACCAGATCCTGGCGCCCAAGCCCAGCTACCCGTTGTTTGACTTTCTGGCCGATATGGCCGGCGTCGAACTGGTCCCCTATCCCCTGGTCTATGACCACGGCTGGGAGATCGATCTCCCGGCGCTGAAGGCCGCCATCACAGGTCGTACTAAGGCCATCTTGATCGTGAGCCCCAACAATCCGACGGGGCAGATCCTGTCTCCCAAGGAGCGCGACATGCTCACGCGCTACGCCATCATGAACGGCCTGGCGCTGATCGTGGATGAAGTGTTTTTCGACTACATTTGGGGCGAGAACACGAGGATGGCGTCGTTTGACAGCCGCTGCCTGGCGCTGACGCTCACCATCAGCGGGCTGTCGAAAATCTCCGCCCTGCCGCAAATGAAGCTCGGATGGATCACCGTGCGCGGGCCGGTGGGTCCGGACGCCGACGCTACTTCCCGCCTGGAGGTGATGGCTGACACGCTGCTGTCGGTCTCGACGCCGACGCAGCTCGCCGCCGGGACACTGCTGGAGCAGCGCAAGCTGATCCAGCCACAGATCCGCGACCGGTTGCGCGCCAACCTCGACTTCTTGGACGCCAAGCTAAGCGGCAACAGCCCGGTCAGCCGGCTGCAAGCCGACGGCGGCTGGTACGCCATTCTGCGCGTTCCGAGCTCCCTCACCGATGAGGAGTGGGCCCTCTACCTGCTGGAAACCGCCAGCGTCTATACACATCCCGGCCATCTATTCGGATTCGACCGCGAGGGTTATCTGGTCATCAGCCTGCTGCCCGAGCACCAGACCTTCCGCGAGGCCGTCGGGCGGCTGGTCGAATCGATCGACTGAAACCTGAGCGGTGTTCCGCGGCTTCGCGATAGAATCGCGAATTGTCCTTTTCGCTCCGTTGGGGACTGCCCGCCACCACCGCGGTCTGGCTGGTTTGGCTGGCGCTGGGGAGCGCGCTCGCGTGGGAGCCAATTTGGTTCCACGTGGACTACTTTTCCAGCCCAGGTCCCCAGTTTCGCCCGGCCATTCTGGCGCTGCTGCCGCTGTTGTTGGCGTTTGCACTGGGCTACCAGGCAGTGCGGACCGAACGCGTCCGGCGGCTGGAGCTACCGGCGTTGGCCTTGGCCGTCGGGGCCGTGGCGCTCCTCAAGGAACCCCTGGCGGCGCCGGTTGCCTTGCTGATGCTCCTGTCGAGCTATGCGGCGGCGCGACCGCTCCATCGCTTTCTCGACGATAAACCACCCGAAGGTTTGAGCGCAGCGGCCCTGCTGTGCGTTCTGGGGCTGGCCGGCTGGCAGGTCTTGCTCAGCGCTTTGGGCGTGGCCGGTCTGCTCCGGCCCTGGGTTTTCGCCCTGTTGTTGGCAGCGCCGCTGGCCGTTCGGCCAAGTGCGGCGCTTGAGCTCGGACGGATCGCGCGGTCCATCCACCGAACCTGGTCGACCGACGTTGATCTCAGCTCGCCCCTGACCGCCGTCTCGGTTGTCTTCGGCGCGGTATTCGTGCTTCCAGCAATGGCGGTCGCGCTGGCGCCATCCATCGCCTACGACTCGCTGGCCATGCACTTACCGGCGGTGTTCCACTACCTCGCCGTTGAGCGGCTGGAGCCCGTTCCGGGGTTGGCGTATTCGTATTATCCCCAGGGATATGAGCTGCTGCTGACGCTCGCCGCCGGGCTGGCCGGACAGCCGGCCGCGCAGCTCATCTCGCTCTCGCTGTTCGGCTTGGCCGCAGCGGTCGCTTATGCGATTGCGCGGGAGCTCGACGCCTCGCGCGGCGCGGCCTGCCTCGGCGTCTTCCTCGCTTCCACCATCCCGTTTCTGCACTGGACGGGCAGCGTCGCCAAGAATGATATGGCGCTGGTCTCCTTTCAGTTGTGCGCGCTGCTGTGCCTCCTCCGGTTGCGGCGCGCGCCCCGGATGGCGCTGTTTGGGCTGGGCGCGTTTTTTCTGGGCGCATCGTTCGGCGTCAAGCACGTGGCGTTGTTCGGCGGGCTGCCGCTGGGATTGCTCTACCTGTGGCATCTCAAGCGCCTCGCGAAGCCATGGGCGACGTTGGCCTTGATGGCGGCCCTGTTTGCGTTACCCGCGGCTTTCTGGCTGGGCCGCGCGTTCGTGGAAACAGGCAATCCGGTCTACCCGTCGCGCACAGCCAAGGCTGTTCGGGCGTTGCCGTCGATCATGGGAAAGCGCTACCCAAAGCCGACCCGCTGGGCGCAGTACCCGTGGGTTTCGCACTTCGAGGGCCGAGGCGTTTTCGAGTCGCCCACGAACAACCCGTACGGCTTTGCTCTGTTGCTCGTCCTGCCCGCCTGGCTGCTGGTACGACGGCGCCGGGCGGACGCCGATGAAGGCGTCTGCCTGCTCTACCTGGCCGTCTATTACGGCTTCTGGACCTACGTATGGGGCGTCGGGCGCTACGGGCTGCCGCTGATTTTCGTCTTCGCTGCCGTGAGTGCGCCGCGAGTCTGGGCCCTGCACGCCGCCGGCGGCCAGGCGCTGCGGTGGAGCCTGCAAGCGGGCGTCGCCGGGACTGCGGCCTTCGCCATGCTCGTCACCCTGATCCTGGAGGTCAATCTGCCCCAACTGCGCTACTTTGCGGGCTCGATTGACAAGCCGTCGTACCTGCGAGAGGTGCTGCTCGGCTACGAGTCGCTCGAAAGACTGGGAGACTTTGTCGGTCCGAATGACCGGGTTTTCGGGTTGGACAACTGCGCCCGCGCCTATGCGCCGTACCCAGGCCAGTACACTTGCGTGGGCGTGCCCTCCTGGATGGCGCAACGCGCTCCGGAAGTTGTTGCCAACGCAATGCGAGGCGAGCGCTTCGACTTTGTAGCGCTACCGCCCACCAAGAAGGGCGCCGCGGTGCTGGAAAGGTTGGAGCAGGAGTGGCGAGTTGAACCGCTGCTGCAGGACGAGGCGACCAGACTGTACCGCGTGCTGGCTCCGGCCCAAACAGTGGCGCCCGAAGAGAAGTAGAAATGCCCCCTGCGGGAGCGCGAGCTCCACCCAGGCGTCGCTCTGCCGCCGGCCGAGCCCACGTCCCGCTACTCCGGGTTTAGCCGCTCCCAACTTACGTCCAGAAACCGCAACCCGACGTGGTAGACGCCGTTGCCCGTATCGCGCGCATTCGCCACCTCGGCCCGCCCATGGACGCGAAACCGCACCAGACTGATCTCGATCTTGGCGTCCATGTTCAGCACGGTGCCCTGTGTCAGCGGCTCGCGGGTGCGGATCCCCACGCCGCCGGGGCTGGCGTCGAACAGGTCGCCCAAGGCGTCTCGGCGCGCTGCGCCGTACCAGGGCAGCGTCAGCTTGACCGTGGTGGGTGTTTCAACCGCCGCCCGAGGTTTCCGCCGCCGGTTGCTTGGATCTTCGACCGCCATAAGGGCTCTATCGGTGGAACCCGCGCCCGCGTTCAACGGGTCTCGGACGATCGCGCCTCATTGAGAATCCGGATGGAGCCGTTCACGGTCTCCATCTCGATCTCCGCCTCGCCTGGGCCGATCGTTCCTTCCAGCGAGCTCATCGGCCCGAATCGAGCCTTTTTGACCTCCAGGCCCATATCATTCTTGATCGAGCCGTTGACTGTCTTTGCCTCAAAGCGCCCGCCCGCTCCGGCCGGCAGGTAGAGGCGGATGGCGCCGTTGACGGTCTTGAAGTGGTGACGGCCTGCTGTCGGCGCGGCCGTGTAGCTGGCTGTGATGGCGCCGTTGACGGTTTCAATGGCGGTGGACTGCGAGAGGCCGTCGGCTTCGATGGCGCCGTTTACCGATCGGATGTCGACCGGCCCGTCCAGGCCGTCGATCGTGACGCGGCCGTTGACGTTGCGGAGCTTGATCGAGGCCGCGGCCGGCGCGCGGATGTCGTAGTCGACGACGCCGTTGCCCGTGCGCGGCAGCTCGGTCTTGACGGTCACCCGGCCCGGCTCCTCGCTAACGTTGATCTCGATGGCGTCGAGCCGAGCCTGCGATCCCGCTCGTTTGACGGCGCGGATCTCCACTTCATCCCGGGCCCAGGGAATGACGTCGATGGAACCGTTAACATTCGAGAGCTCGAATGAGCCGCCGGGGGCCAGCGCGACCGTCTGCTGGAAGCTCTCCGAGACGTTCGCCGCCGAGGCTTCAAAGTCGCAACCCCCAATGGCCAAGATTGCCGCAAAGGCGGCCGAGAGTTGAAAAGGTAGTGTTGCTTGAAGCCGCATCTTGGAAGGTCCCTCCTGATCCATGGAAAAAGTCGCTACGACGCCGAGCGGCGAAATGTTCCCCACCAAGGACGCGGCTCGACATAAACGGTGAGCCGGATAAGATGGAAAGGATGAAATTCGCCATCTACGGCGCCGGCGCGATCGGCGGATTCCTCGGCGCGCGTTTGCTGGAATCCGGCCACGAGGTCGCGTTCTTGGCACGGCGCGACCACCTGGCGGCGATGCGGCAAGGCGGGCTGCGCGTCATCAGCGATCAGCTCGGCGAAAAGGTTTACCCCGTGGAGGCGACCGACGACCCGGCCGAGGTTGGCCCCGCGGACTACGTGATGCTGGGCGTCAAAGGCCACGTGCTGCCCGAGATCGCGGCGCTGTGCGAGCCGCTGCTGGGGCCGGAGACAGCCGTTGTCTCGATGCAAAACGGGCTGCCATGGTGGTATTTCCACGGCGTTGAGGGGGAAGAGGGCTCGCGAATCGAATGTATCGATCCCGGCGGCGCGACCGAGCGGCATCTGGCCCCCAGCCGGGCAATCGGCGGCATCGCCTATATCTCGTGCAGCATTCCCGAGCCGGGCGTGATTCACCACACCGAGGGCCTGCGATTTCCCTTGGGCGAGCCGGACGGCAAGCGCAGCCACCGCATCAAGGCGCTGTCGGAGGCCTTGCGCGAGGGCGGGATCAAGGCGCCCATCCGCACGGACATTCGCCACGAGCTGTGGGTCAAGCTGCTGGGTAACGCCATCTTCAACCCGTTGAGCGCGCTGACTCGCAAGACGATGATCGAGATGCTCGACTTTCCCGAGACCGTCGAGCTGATTCGCGCCGCCATGCACGAGGTGCGGGAGACGGCGTCGGCGGTAGGGGTGCAATTGGCCTTCTCGGTGGACCAGCGCATTGAGGGCGCGCGCTCGGCGGGCAGCCATAAGACATCCATGCTGCAAGACCTCGAAGCGGGCCGCAGGCCCGAGCTGGAGCCGATTGTCGGCGCCGTGCTGGAGCTTGCCGGCAAGCGCAACGTGCCCGCCCCACACCTGGAATCGGTCTACGCGGCGGCCAAGCTGCTGTTTGCCTGAGCGGCCTTCTCGCTACTATAGACTGGGGTTATGCGATGTCGGATCACGATCGTCGCGGCGGCGCTGCTCGCCCTGGCGTGGGCTTGCAACCGGTCCGGCGTTGACGCCGAGACCGCCGCCGAGCTCCAGCAGCTCCGCAATCTGGGGAAAGCCCTCTACGAGACGCCGGGCTCGGCCGAGCAGGCTGTTGAGACTCTCGGCAAAGCTGTGAAGCTCGCGCCGGATTCGGCCCGCGACCGGCTCAATCACGGGCTGGCGTTGCTGAGCGCGGGCCAAGGCGAGGCTGGAGTCAACGAATTGATCGCCGTGCAGCAGCAGGCGGCGGGGATTCCGCACACCTGGTTCAACCTCGGCGTCGAATACAAGAAAGCTGGCGAGACAGCTAAAGCCATCGAGCAGTTTGAGCGCATGGTCGAGCTAGCGCCCGACGAAGCCAAGGCTGTTTACAACTTGGCCCAAATGTACAAGCAGGCCGACCGGAGCGACGAGGCGATTGCGCTGTTTGAGCGCGCCTCCCGGCTGGACCCGTCGATGGCGGCGGCGCACTTTCAACTGTTCAACATTTTTCGGCGGTCCGACCCTGAGCGCGCCAAGAAAGAGATCGCCGAGTTCCAGCGGCTGAAGAAGCTGCAAGAGGAAACGGGCCTCGACGAGGACGTGGACTGGAGCTTCTATTCCGAGCTCTACGACCCGGTCGAGCCCGGACCGCCCGCGGAGCAGGTCGATCTGACCGTCTTCGAGGCCGGGCCTGCGGTGGAGCTCGGCGGGGCTCGGCGTTCCGGCGCGGCGCCGGTTGACGCTTCCCGCGTGCTGGTTTGGGGCGATGGAGGCGCGGCGCTGCTGGCTCCGGGCAAGGAGGCGGTGCGGCTGCGAGTGGACGGTCTGCGGCATATCGCGCTGGGCGACGCCGACAACGACGGCTCGGCGGACGGCTGCCTGGTCGACGCCAAGGGCGTGCGACGGCTGGAGATCGGCGAGCGGAGCCTGACGGCGGGCGCAAGCTGGCTGGAAGGCGATTTTGAGCACTGCCTGTTCCACGACTACGACCACGACGGCGACCAGGACCTGCTAGTGCTGGGCGCCCGCAACGTCCTGTTGCGCAACGAGGGCGAAGGGAGATGGGCTCCCGTGGAGTTTCCATTCGGTAAGATCGGCCGCGGGCTGGCCGCCGTGGCGGTCGAGCTGACCGAGGACAATGGCATCGACCTCGTGCTGGCGCATTCCGGCGGCGTGAGCGTCTACCAGGACCGCAAGCTCGGCGTCTATGACGCCGGCCAGGCCGTGGCGGGCGTCGCGGCGCTGACGCCGGGCGCTGTTCGGCTGGCGGTGGTCGATCCGGACAGCGACGGACATTTTGACGTTGTTCTGACGCCGGTCGAGGGCCGCTCGCGGATTCTGCGCAACAGGGAGGGGATGTTGGAGGCGGGCCCGGAGATTCCGCGAGCGCTGGCCTGGGGCGACTGGCAGAATCGAGGCGCGGCGGATTTTCTGCGGCCCGAGGGAGTCGCCCTGAGCCGCGGCGGAATGCGCTTTGAGGCTGGCAAATCGCAAGGGCTGCCGCCGAATCTCGCGGCAGCGGCCGCTGCTGACCTCGACGGCGACGGCCGCGTGGATCTGGCGGTGATGGACGCAGCCGGGAAGGCCTCGATCGCGCTCAATCGCACGAAAACGTCGAACGCCTGGGCGTCTGTCTCACTGCGCGGCGTCAAGAGCGCGGTGCGCGCGCAGGGCGCCAGGGTGGAAGTCAAGGCGGGCGACGTTTATCGCAAGCAGCTCTACCTGGGCGCCCCGCTGCACTTCGGCCTGGGCGGCGCCGCCCGCATCGAGACCGTGCGCATCACCTGGACCAACGGCATGATCCAGAACGAGCTCGAACAGCCGGTCAACAAGCGCTTCGACATTGAGGAGAAGCCGCGGCTGTCGGGCTCCTGCCCCATGATCTTTACCTGGAACGGCCGGGAGTTTGAGTACATCGGCGAAGTGCTGGGCGTGGCGCCGTTGGGAGCCTCGCTCGGCGGCGGCCGGTTCTTCCCGGTGGATCATGACGAAGCCGTCTGGATTCGCGGCGAGCAACTGGCCGTGCGCGACGGTTTCCATGAGGTGCGCATTACCGAGGAGCTCCGCGAGGTGGCCTATCTCGACGAGGTCAAGCTGCTGGTTGTGGACCACCCGGAAGACCTGGAGGTCTATACCAACGAGAAGTTTAAGGCGCCGCCGTTTCCCGAGTTTCAATTGTTTGGGGTGCGTGAGGGGGAAAAAATCCGGCCGAGCCGGGCCGTCAATCATCGCGGCGAGGATGTTTTGGACCGGTTGACCGCTCGCGACGGACGCACCGCCGACGGGTTTGAGCGCACTTACCGCAACACGGCCGAGACGCACTCCATCGAGGTCTCGCTCGACGGGCTGCGCGGCGACGGCGGCAGCCGCTTGTTCTTGACCGGCTGGGTGGACTGGGCCGACGCCTCGACCATCGTGGCGGGCTCGCAGAATCCCGCCCAAGCGCTGCAAATGCCCTACCTGCAAGTGCGGGACGCGGCGGGCCAATGGCAAACGGTGATGGACGATCTGGGGCTTCCGGGCGGACAGATGCGCACCATGTCGGTTGATCTGACCGGGAAATTCCTCAGCAAGTCGCGCGATGTGCGGATTGTCACGAACCTATGTGTGTATTGGGACGAGGTGTTTGCGGCCGATGGCGTGACAGCGCCGCGCGCTTCTATCACGGAGTTGAGGGCCGAGAAGGCCGACCTGCGTTTCCGAGGCTTTTCGCGCAACGTAACGCACCCCGAACGGACCCAGCCGGAGCAGTTTATCCACTCCGATTTGCATCCCCTGTCAAGCTGGAACCCGACTTCCGGGTTGTATACTCGCTATGGCGACGTGACGGAATTGCTTAGCCAAATTGACGACCGCATGGCGATTTTAGGCGCCGGCGATGAGGCGCGGTTGCAGTTCCGAGCGCTCGATAGCGCTCCGCCCGCCGGGTGGAGACGGGACTTTGTGCTCGTGGTCGACGGCTGGGCCAAGGAGCAGGAGGCCAATACGGCCTTCGGCGACACCGTGGAGCCC
>CAYOPA010000130.1:0-11841 GCA_964405625.1 uncultured Bryobacterales bacterium | reverse complement strand
GAGCTCAGCGCCGGGGCACGGCAGCATCCCGCCGCCATGATAACGCCCGTTTCCGACGGCGATGTTGGTGATGAGATACTCGCGCCACTCGCCTCCGTCAAGCTGGAGCCGAACCGTTTTGCCTTGGTAGCGAAGGAACACGGCGAAGGTGGCGTGGAAGAACGCCACCTTCCCGCTCCAGCGCGTCAGGAAACAGTTCTTCGCCACGATGGAGACATCGCCGCCCATCCCAAAGCTCAACAGATTGACGAAGTACCGCTCCACCGGCTCGCCCTCGTGGCTCAGCAGCCGGGCGCGCGCCAGATCCATCCGGAAAACCGTCCCGTCCGCCAACGCGGCGGCCACCGCGGCGGGCTCGGTCGGCAGCTTCAGCGTCCGCTGGAGATCCCCGCCGGTACCGAAGGGGACGTAGCCCAAGCGGGCCGCCGAATGGATCCGGGCGCCGTTCTCAAAAAAGCCGTTGACCACTTCATTGGCCGAGCCGTCTCCGCCGACGGCGATGATCAGCTCGGCGCCGTCGCGCAGAGCCTGTCGCGTCAGCTCGATGGCATGGCCGGGGCGCTCGGTCCAGAGCGTCCTCAGCGACCCCAGGCGGGCCTGAATGGCGGCTTCGTAAGCCGGCCAGCGGCGGACGGCGCGGCCGCCCCCGGCGCGGGGGTTCACGATGGCGACGGCAGTGGGCGCGACGGCGGCCATCCGAGGCGTCAAGCGGCGGAACGCAGGTACTCGATCGTATCGCGCAGGGTTTGGTTCGAGTCGCGGGTGGTGAAGCCGAGCTCGCGGCGAGCCTTGCTGGAGTCGCAGTACCAATACAGCGCCGACATCTTGATGGAGGCGTCGTCAAAATCGTAACTCTTGCCCAGCAACGGCATCGCCTTGCGCAGGAACCGCGCGCCCCAAATCGTCAGCCGCATGGGCGTCATCAGCTTCGGCGCGCTGACGCCCGATATTTTTGAGGCTCGCAAGATCCACTCGTGGAAGGTGAGGTTGGCGCCGCCCAGCAGGTAGGTCTCGCCCACACGGCCCTTCTCCATCGCCTGCACGCAGCCGCGGGCCACGTCGCGCACGTCCACCAAATTCAGCCCGCCGACGGGGATCACCTTGATCTGTCCTTTCAGGAAGAGCTCCACATCGCGAATCGATGAGCGCCGCTCGTCGCCGGGGCCCAGGATCAGCGTGGGATTCACAATCGTCAGCGGCAACTGCCGGTGGCGGCAGTACCACTTGGCCAGCTTCTCGGCGTAAATTTTGCTCTGGTAGTAAGGCCACTCGCTGACCAGCTCATGCGCGTAGGGCGCCTGCTCGTCGAGCTCGTTCGGCTCGGTTCCGACGGCGTTGACGCCCGAGGTGGAGACATAGAGGCCCTTCCTGATGCCGGCGGCCAGTATCGCCTCGCACAAATTGCGGACGCCCTCCACGTGGATGTCGTACTGCGTCCAGGGGTCCTTGGGCTCGCGCTCGACCAACCCGGCCAGATGGTAGACCTCGTCGACGCCCTGGCAGGCCCGCGCAAAGGCCTCGCGGTCGGTCACATTGCCCTGGACGATCTCGATGACCTCGCCCTCAAACGGCGCCTGCCCCGTGCGCGTGAGCAAGCGCAGCCGGGACTCGGGCTCCTGTTCGCGAAGACGCTCGATCAGGCGGGTCCCCAGAAACCCCGTCGATCCGGTAATCAGGATCGTCTTCATGCGGCCCCAACCACGCCCGGCTCGCCGGAAACGTCGGCCATGTTGATGGGCGGAATGTGCATGTGCGTGATGGTGGGGGCGTGGCCGACGTGGGATTGCGCCATCTCCAGCGCCTCCTCCATCGTCGCCGCCGTATCCCAACCCATTACGGCCGCGGAGCGCTTGTCCTCGGCGCCGACGCAGATTACCTTGCCGACATGCGCCCGGCCGTTTTCGCCCCAGTACCACATATAAAACGGATGCACGCCGTGGTAAGCGTAACCCTCGCGGTATTGCCGAATATACTCGGGCTGGCGCGCGAACTCCGCTTCATACTTCTTTTGGAGCACGAAGGAATCGGTAGTCTCGGGCAACACGCGATGGAAAAACTCGTGATACGACGGGTGGTGCTTGTGGGAGAACTCGTTATAGAGCGGATGCGTCACGATGATGACGCCGTTCTTCTTCACCACCGGCATGCCGCGGTACATGTTGAACAGATAGCCCAAAACCATCACCTGCACCAGCAGCGGGTTCAGGGATGAATTTACGTTATACGGCGAGACAAACGGCACGCCGAAAATTGCCACGTCGGATTGGCCTTCGATCGGCACGCAATACTGCTGGTAGCAATAGGCGAGGGTCTTGTTGTGAGTCGCCCAGGTCTCGCCGGCGTGCACGGCGATCATGCCGTACGGCGCCGGAATCTGGAACAACAGCTCGCGCTTGGCCTTGCGCGGCAGCAGCTCCAGGCCCTTTTTCGAAATGGCGCCCATGGCCCGGTCGAACAAGTTCCAGCGGTCCTCGTTCTTGACGAAGAACCCCATCCGCGGGTCGAACATCTGGTTGTTGACAACCGTCTCGATGTGGAAGACCTTCAAGTGCTCATTGACGACTTTCGCCTGCCGGTCGGCCGAAGCCGTCAGCGCCGAGCGGGTGTGGTCAAAGTAGCTGTCGCACTCGCGAATGGTCTTGGGGTCGTGATGCGCCTGGAGCGCCTGGTAGTCGCACAAGCCGATGGCGATGCTCTTGCCGCCGCCGTCCATCGGCACCAGGTTGATGTTGACGTAGATCAGCAAGTCGGACTCAGCCGCCCGCCGATTCATTCGAACCTTTTCGCCGAGCTCCGTCTCGCCGAGCTCCACCATACCCTCGGGATCTTCGCCATCGTGGCAATAGAGCTTCTCCGGATAGTAGGCGTCAAAAATCTTCGCGCCCACCTGCCAGCGGATCTCAAAAGGCTCCATGCGGCGGTGAAACGAGGTGGCGATTACGATCTCCACGTCGTCGACGCCGTGCTCGGCCAAGATTCCCAGCACGATCTGCAAGATGGACTGCCGCAGATCGGGCTTGTTCATCTTGGGCAGCGGCAGAGAAATGTCATCGATGGCGACGGTCACCTTCATGCCGGGCCGCAGGTGGTCGGTGAGCGGGTCCATCCCCTCGGGATTGTCGAGGGCGTAGCGGATGGCGGCTTCGCGGTCATCCAGAGGCCGGATGGTCGGTTTGGGGTAGACGACGCGCGTGCCGGCCGGCAGCTTGACGCGCAACAGATCCTCGCCCGACCACAGCAAGCGGGGCTTGGAATCCTCGGTGAGCCGCACCACGCACTGGGCGTGCGAGACCATGGCGTTGCGGCCCACGGCGTTCGGCGTCGGGTCGCCGAGCTCGATGGGCTGTTGCTTCGGAATGGTTTGGAGCACGGCGCCTGCCACTTCAGGGTCCTTTCGTTCTCAAGACCGGCCAGCCGCGTTGCTGAGCCAGGGCCAGCAGGCGGCGATCCGGGTTGACCGCCGTCGGTCTACCGACACACTCCAGCATAGGCGCATCCGAAAAGCTATCGGAATACGCCTTCGACGCGACGGTATCGACATTATACCGACGACAGTACTCCTCCATCGCCTCTACTTTGCCTTGCTCGGCGAGCAGCGGCTTTTCGAGCTCTCCGGTGGCGATTCCGTTGCGGAAGATCATGCGATTGGCGATCAGCCTGTCCAAGCCGAGCTGCCGCGCCGCGGGGCCGACCGCGAAGTCCAGTCCCCCGGTGACCAGCACCGGCTCGAAACCCTCGCGGCGATCGCTTTCGATGAGCTCCAACGAGCCGGCGTAGACGGATCGGCGGATCTCCTCGTCCCACAGCCGCTCGGCCGTCTCGCGCAACCACGCCTCGCTTAGGCCGCGATACTCGCGATAGAAGACCTCGTTAAAGCGCAGCCGTGAGCGCGAGTCTAGCCAGAGCCAATAAGGCAGGCCGCCCGCCACGATGGTCGAACGGCGCAGGCGGTCCAACAGCCCCGGCGCCCGCCGCGCAAAGAAGAAGTAGCGCGTGACGACATTGCTGCCGACAAGCGTCCCGTCAAAATCGTAGAAAGCGACGCGCATGGGGCAAGACCCGGGCTCAGGCGCCGAACATGCGGCGGATATTCGCCTTGTGGCGCCAGGCGACAAACGCAGTCATCAAGGCGGCGTTCCGCATGTCCAGCGGCGTCTCCCGCAGCCACATAATGAAGATGAAAAAGACCCAGGTCAGCAACGACGCCAGCGCTCCGGCCTCGGGCCGGCGCAGGCGGCTGCCCAGCAGTCGGCAGGCCACGAAGAAGGCCAAACCCAGCGCCGCCCAAATTGGAAACAGCCGCAGCATCACGCCCGCCGACGTGGCGATCCCCTTGCCGCCGTTGAACTTCAGGAAAGGCGAGTAGCAATGGCCGAACACCGCCGCGAAGGCGTACAACCAGCCCTGAAACTGCGGGTCCTGGGCCGGGTCGAACAGAAACAGCAACGGCAGATAGCCCTTGCCCATATCGCCCAGCAGCGTCAGCAGCGCTCGCGGCTTGCTGGCCCGCAACACGTTGTTAAAGCCGGGGTTGCCCGAGCCCACCGTGCGGATGTCCACGCCCGAGCCCCACATCGCGAGCACGGCGAACGGAATGGAGCCGCACAGGAAGCAGATCAGGGCTTCAATGGCTATCTGGGTGTCGATCATCGGGGTCAGATTAGCAATCCGGCCAGCGCGGCCGTCAGAAAGTTGGCGCTGGTGGCGGCGAAGAGCGCCCGGAGTCCGAGCCCTGCCAGCTCGCCGCGCCGCGCCGGAATCAGCGAGCCCACGCCGCCGACCTGCACGCCGATCGAGCCGACGTTGGCAAAGCCGCACAGCGCATAGCTCACGATCAGAAACGAGCGCGGGTCGAGCGACTCCTTCAGCTTGCCCAGCTCGACGTAGGCGATGAACTCGTTGAGCGCCAGGCGCGTGCCCAACAAGTTGCCGACGGCCCCCGCGTCCGCCCACTGGACGCCCAACAGGAACGCGACCGGCGCGAACAGCCAGCCTAGCGCGGTCTGCACATTGGCCGGCAGCCACAACAGGCCGCTGAGCTCGCGCAGCCCGCCCACTATGCCGTTGACCAGCGCGATCAGCCCCACAAAGGCCACCAACACCGCGCCGACCATCAACGCCAAATGCAGACCCTCCCCCGCCCCGCGCGCGGCCGCTTCGATGACGTTGCGGTCTTGAGAGCCGGCGCTGGCGGGCAGCGCGCCCAGGGTATCCGGCTGGCCGGTTTCCGGCTCCAGGATCTTCGCCAGGGCGATGGCCGCGGGCGCGGTAATCACAACGGCCGTCAGCAGGTGCCGGACCGGCACGCCGCCGATCTGCGCATAGGCGACCATTAAGGCGCCGGAGACCGTGGCCATGCCGCCCGTCATCAGCAGCATCAGCTCCGAGCGCGTCAGCCGGTCCAAGTACGGCCGGATAGTCAGCGGCGCCTCGTTTTGCCCCATGAATACGTTCGCCGCCACGTTCAGCGCCTCGGCGCCGCTGACGCCGAGCGTCCGCTGCATCGCCCAGGCCATCCCTCGCAACACAAGCTGCATGAGCCCGATGTGGTACAAGACCGCGAACAGCGAGGCGATAAAGATAATTAGCGGCAACACCTGAAAGGCGATCGTGACGCCCACGGGGCCTTGCGACGAGCCCAGCGGGCCGAACACAAACGAGCTGCCTTCCTCGGCGTAGGCCATCGTCTGATTGAATCCGTCGCCGATCAGCTCAAACGCCCGTCCCGCCGGCGTCTTCAGCACCAGCAACGCCAACACGAGCTGCAAAGCCAGACCCCACGCCGCCACCGACCAACGAACCCGCTCCCGATGCGCCGACAGGGCGTAGCAGGCGGCGACGATCAGGACGATGCCGACAATTCCCATGGGGCGAGGCAATCAGCCGCACAAATGCGCGCCCAAGTATCGCATGATGCTTGCAGCTTGGAAGCTCGAAGGGAGCCGGGGCGGCCCCGCGGCCGCCCCGGATTTTCGTTTCGACTACTGGACCAGGTCCAGCACCAGATCGCGCGGCTCGGGCTGACGGGCCGAGAGCCGGAAGGCGTCCTCGACCAGCGACACGGCCTCGGCGAGATGCGTCTCGTCGGTGTAGTACAACGCGCACAAGCCCTGTCCGGCCTGCACCATGTCGCCCACCTTGGCTTGCAGAATGATGCCGACGGCCGGATCGATCGGGTCGTCCATGCGATCGCGGCCGGCGCCCAGCAGCACCGCTGCCCGACCGATGTCGTCGGCGTTGATGCGACTGATGTAGCCCTCGCGCGGCGACGTGATCAGGTGCTCGCCCGAGGCGTTGGGCAGCAGCTCAAACTGGGTCAGCGCGTTGGCGTCGCCGCCTTGCGCCTCAATCACTTGCAACAGCAAGTTGAACGCCGAGCCGTCGGCGATATGCTGCTGCGCCATCAACCGAGCGTTCTCGATTGACATGTCCGAGCGGCCGACGAAGATCATGCGCGCGGCGATCTCAATCGCCAACCCTGTCAGGTCCGGCGGCCCGGCGCCCTGCAAGGTCTGCGACGCTTCCATAATCTCCAGCGCGTTGCCGACGGTGTAGCCCAAGGGCTGATCCATGTCAGTCAACAGCGCCTGGATCTTCACGTCCATGCGGCGGGCGATGGTGATCATGAGCTGCGCCAGCCGCCGGGCTTCGGTCTTGCCGGTCAACAGCGAGCCGCGGCCGACCTTCACGTCGATCACAAGGCCGTCGAGCCCTTCGGCCATCTTCTTGGACATCGCCGAGGCCGCAATCAGCGACAGCGAGTCCACCGTGGCCGTGGCGTCGCGCAGGGCGGTCAGCTTCTTGTCCGCCGGCGCCAGCTCGTTGCTCTGCCCGGCGAAGCCGAGGCCGAACCGCCGCACGATGTCCTGAAACTCGTCGATGGTCAGATCGGTCCGGAAGTTCGGGATCGAGCTGAGCTTGTCCAGCGCCCCGCCCACGTGGCCGATGCCGGCTTCCACGATCATCGGCACGGCAAGGCCGGAGGCGGCCGCGATGGCGGCTGCGATCAGCCCCACCTTGTCGCCCACGCCGCCGGTTGAGAGGCAGTCGACCTTGGGCCGGCCGATGTCGCCGAGCTCGACGCGCTGGCCGCAGCGCAGCATCGCCGCCGTCAGCGAAGCGGCTTCGCCCTCGCTGAACCCATTGCAGGAGCCCGCCATCAGGAAGGCCGCCATCTGATAGTCCTGGATCTCGCCGCGGGTATATCCGTTGATGAGCCGCTCCATCTCTTCCAGGTTCAGCTCTTCGCCGTCGCGCTTTTTACGCACGAGATCAACAATACGGTCCATAAATGTACAGTTCTCCCCGGCCTCCTGTCGTCACGGAAGGCCGGAACGCTAAGACGCCTAAACTCAGCAGCCTACCACCGAAACGCTCACGAAGCAAGGAACATTCCGCCCTGGTAATGGCGTAAATCGCTCAACTCCCGAGCGCCGGCGGGGCTGCGGGAGGCTTTCCCTGCTCCACCAGGGAGAACACTTCCAGCATCCGGTCATGCACCAATCCGTTCGAGACAACCACATGCGGCCCGCCGGAGCGGAACGGCCCGCCCTGCATGTCCGTGGTGCGGCCGCCGGCCTCATTGAGGATCGTGACCCCCGCGGCGACGTCCCAGGACTTGAGCCCAACCTCCCAAAAACCCTCCAGCCGGCCCGCCGCCACGGAGCAGATATCCAGCGCCGCCGAGCCCGCCCGCCGCGTCCCGTGGGTGAGCACGGAAAACTGGTAGAAGTTATGCACGTTACGGCTCGACGTGCGGTTGGCCGGTGGAAAACCAGTGGCGTAAAGGCCGTTTTCGAAGTCGGCGATCGCCGAAACCCGCATGCGGCGGTTGTTGAGGTAGGCGCCCGAGCCCGCTTCGGCCGCAAAAAACTCGTCCCTGGTCGGATCGAAAACCACGCCCACCACGCCCTCGCCGTTGTGCTCCAGCCCGATGCTGACGGCAAAAATCGGATAGCCGTGCGCGAAGTTCGTGGTGCCGTCGAGCGGGTCGATGTGCCACACGTAATCGGAAGCGTTGTCGACTCCGAAACCTTCCTCGCCCAGGATGGTGTGGTGCGGGAAGTGGTTGCGCAGCCGCTCCACCACCATCTGCTCGGAGGCGCGGTCGGCGGCGGTGACCACGTCAAACGCGGCCTTGTACTCCACCGCGACGTTCTTGGCCAGATATTCCCGCAATAGGGCGCCGGCCTCGCGAGCGATTTCGCTCGCCACTGTCAAGTAGTCGTTGTTCATGTCGTTAGAGGGCCGCCGAAACGACCGCCCAAAGGATTTTCCATGCGCTCTCAGGCGTCATCCGCTTCCGCGATGTACAGAATGTCGCCCTTGTAAAGGAACAAGCTGGGCTCGCCGTCGCGCGCTAGTCGAATGAAGCGCGAATCAGCAAACTCCACCAACCCTTCCACCGTTTCCCTGGTCTTCAGCGTCGCCCGCACGCGGCGCTGCGCTTCGATCAGACCGGCCCAGTAATCGGCCTCGGCCATGGTCACGCCGGACAGCTTTTTGGGGCCGCGGCGTACTGGGCGCGGCCCGGCGCGTTTCTTGTATGGCGCTCTCATGGCAGTGATTCCGTGGTCTTGTCCGCTTCGGCGGGAGCCTCGACGCTGCGCCATCCGCGCTGCTTGCGTTGCCGATCGCGCGGCGACACGCTGATGTCTCGGTCGGATCGAGCCGGCGCCAGCATCGGACGACGCTCCTCGGGTACATAGTAACCCGCCCGCGCCAGAACGGTCGCGCCTACCTGATCGACCGTCACCTCCACCCGCCGGAATCTCGTTTGGGGATCGGTGTGCTCGGGCGGGTAGTATCCGATCAGATACTGCGTGCGTAGGTTCTTCAGAATTTCGTCGAAGGCCCGGTTCAGAGCCTCTTCGCCGATCTCGATAAAGCTGACGCCGCCGGTATTGCGGGCCAGTAGCTCCAGGGTCCGCTCGCCTCCCACGTTGCGGCCGGCGTCAGCCTTCACCGGCAGCACGGTCAGCGCGTAGATCACCGCGTCGGCGGCGTGCGCCGCTTCCAGGGCCTGCTGGTAGGTGGAGTAACTGGTGGTATCGCCGCCGTCCGTGATGAGCACGATCACGTTACGGCCCGAGCGGCCCTCGAGCTCCTCGGCGGCCAGCAAGACGCCGTCATAGAGCGAAGTGCCGGTCTGCGGCTTGATGCGGTCCAGGCTGCGGCCGATGGCTTTCTCCGAGCGCGTGAAGTCGACGAGCATCTCGACGCCCTCGGAAAACTTCATCACCGCCAACCGGTCGTCGGGGTGGGAGCCCTCGCCGAACAGGTTGGCGGCGAAGCGCTTGCCGGAGCTTCGCTGATAGAGCAGTTGGATGCCGGTGCTGAGGCTGGCGTCCACCAACATGACCACGGAAAGCGGCCGGTCGGTGCGGCGCTCGAAGACGCGGATCTGTTGCGGCTCGTCGTTATCCAGGATGGTGAAATTTTCCGGTTCGAGGCCGCCGATCGGGGCGCCCGCGGGGTCCTTGACCGTGACCAGCAGATTGACAAGGCTCACTTCGGAGCTGAAGGTGACCTCGCCCGGCTCCTGCGCCGCCAGCGAAACCGCAACCGCCAGCAGCAGCGCCGCGGGCTTCACGAGACCCCCTCGCCGGCCGCGCGCGGCACGCTGTCCTCCCAGCCGCCCTCCACCCACTGCTCGCCGTCCTCAAAGTATTCCTTCTTCCAGATCGGCACCAGCTTCTTGAGGCGGTTGATCGCCTCCAAGCCCGCTTCGTAGGCCGCCTGCCGATGGGCCGAGCAGACGACGATCGCGACGCTGGCCTCGCGAATCTGGAGCTTGCCGAGGCGGTGGATCATGCCGACGGCGTGGATATCATGTTGAGCCAGCAGGCCGGCGCCGATCTCGGCCATCTTGTCGACGGCCATCGGCGGGTAGCCGTAGTAGTCCAGGAAGCGGGTCTTGCGTCCGCCGGTGTTGTTGCGGGTAACGCCCTCAAATGTCAGCACGGCGCCGTCGTCGTCGCCCTGGAGCTTGGCGAGCAGAAAACGCGGGTCGATCGGCTCTTCGGTGATGGCGTAGAATTCGCCTGGGCCCGAGCGGGAGGCGACCCAGCCGGACCCGCCGCTGACGGGAGGCATAAACGCCACCTCGTCTCCGTCAGCCAGCGGCTCGGCGCGGGTCACGAACTGTTGATTGCGGGCCATCGCGATGGAAGCCGCCATGGCGCGCAGCTTCGGAAATTCCGACGCATAGCGCTCCCAGAGCGTTTCGACAGTTGCGCCCTCGGGAAGCTCGACCGACTCCTCCGAGCGGCCGATCAAGTCGCGTAACTGCCCGAAAAAGAGGGTTGTTATCCGCATGGCGTCCAAGACCTCCATTGTAGTGCGGCCCCAGCGCCCGCCTTGCCCCTCTCGGGGGCGCTTGGTATCCTCATCGAAGCCTGGAGCTTGCCCCCTCATGCCTGAATCAACCGTCACCCGCCGCGGCTTTGTCGCCGCCTCCGCCGCCGGAGCCGCCATGGCCGCGACCGCCGCCGCCCCCGCGCTGCTGAACGCCCAATCCGCGGGCTCGCAGGTCCGTGTCGGCTGGGTCGGGCTCGGCGCGCGCGGCGGCCGCCATATCCACACCATGGTGGACGTGGCCGGCAAGGACGCCGTCATCAAGGCCATCTGCGACACCTACACGCCGCGCATGGCCGCCGCCAAGGACAAGCTCATCTCCGGCGGCGCCCCCGCTCCAGAGACCTACGACGACTACTACAAGATGCTCGGCGACCCCTCGCTTGACGCGATCGTCATCATGACGCCCGAGCACCTGCACCGCGACATGGCGATTGCGGCGCTGCAAGCCGGCAAGCACGTTTATTGCGAAAAGCCACTGGCGCACACCATCGAAGAGGGCGTTGAGATCGTGCATGCCGTGGAGGCCAGCGGCAAGAAGTTCCAGGTGGGCACCCAGCGGCGCAGCTCCAGGCTTTATGCGAAGGCCAAGGAGATCTACGAATCGGGCGTGCTAGGCGAGGTGGTGTACGCCCGCGCCTACTGGTACCGCAACCGGCAAGGCGGCGGCGCCCCGGCGTGGCGCTACGACATTCCGGCCGACGCCAATCCGTCCAACACCGACTACGAAAAATTCCTGGGCGAGGCGCCGAAGACCGAGTTCGACAAGAATCGCTACTTCCAGTGGCGGCTGTTTTGGGACTACTCCGGCGGCATCTCGACCGACCTGCTGGTGCACCAGACCGACGCCATCCACATGATTACGGGCCGCACTCACTGCAAGAGCGTGATGTGCCAGGGCGGCGTTCACGCCTGGCGCGACGGCCGCGAGGTGCCGGACGTGATCACCGCCGGGTTCGAATACCCCGACCACCTGCACATCAACTACAGCGTCAGCTTCGCCAACGCCCACTTCGGCTACGGCGAGGAGCTGATGGGCCGTAACGGCACGATGATCCTCAAGGAGATGTCGGACCTCTACGTCTATCCCGAGAGCGCCAACATGATCGCCCAGGGCGAGAAACCGGCGCCGGAGATGCACTTCAACGACCAGAAGGACTTCGGCCAGGGCAATCCGACCAACGAGCATCTGCGCAACTTCATCGACGCGGTGCGGGGCGACGCCGAGCTCAATTGCCCGGTCACCGTGGGCCAGCAGGCCGCCATCACCGGCCACCTGGCGACGTTGAGCTACCGCCACGACAAGAAGGTGTTCTGGGACCAGGAGCAGGGCCGCTACCACTTCAGCTAGCAGGCGTCCTGTCGTTGAATTTCGTACAAAAAGAAGGGGCCGTGCAGCAATTGAACCGGGGTTGAGGGGCCGTAACGAAATCCTGCGATCCGCGCAGCGGGAGCGTATTCGAGCCCGTAGGGCGGCATCCCAAT